>JBGPFL010000170.1:0-8142 GCA_041483295.1 Blastocatellia bacterium
ACAAAGATGCTTCGAATATAACGAACATCCTTACCATCCGCAGTGAATTCCTTGCCCTTCTCGATTGCCGCTTTTTGGGCAGCACCCAATTGCTCGATGGTGACGCCGGGTAAGTCACGCTCAACCATGTACACAGCCATCTTCAATCTCCTTTAGGGGAATTCGTGATCAACTTTCGCATCAATGCTTCTATGCTAATCCGCGTGCAGAGTCAATAGCTCGTCTCCTCCGGTAACGGTCCATCCCAGAAAAGGAAGAAGGAGCACAAGCGCAATAACGCGATGTAGCTTTCGGATTCTCATGAGTTATGCACCTGGGTACGCATCGCTTCCAGCGTGCGGGTCCTCCGCGAAGAGCCGGTTGTATTCCAAGTGGCACATGGCCGAGCTTCGCACGCTGGAAGCGTGCGTACCGTCTAGTTGCTCAGACGGTAGAGGTGGGTCCGGCTTCGAACGAAGATCGAGCCGCCTGATACAGCCATCGAGGCGAGCGTTTCCCCATCCACCATGTTCGTCGCGAGTACCTTGTATTGCTTTCCGGGCGCGATCACCACCGACTCTCCTTCTTCGCTGAGAAAGTAAATCCGTCCGTCGGCGTAGATCGGAGAAGCCGAGTGGCTGCCGCCGAGGCGGACCCGCCAATACTCATTTCCGGTATTCACATCCACACAGGTCGCGATGCCGCCGTCATTGATCAGATACAGCTCTTCACCGACCAGAAGCGGAGATGGCGTCAGCGGCACGCCTCGCTTGAGAGTCCATGCGATGTGGGTCTTCGTTACGTCCCCGCGGCCGTCTACCCGAACGGCCAACAGAGAGGGTTCCTGAAATCCGGTGCAAAGGAAGACCAGTCCATTCGCATAGACGGGTCGCGGGACGTTTGAGAATCCCTGGCCGTACTTCACCTGCCATATCTCCTTGCCCGAGCGCGGTTCGTACGCAACAGCCCTGAAGGCGCCAGGACTGATAAGCTGGTCGCCTGAGGGAAGCCGAATGACAAGCGGGGTCGTATAGGCCTGGAATCCCTCGCGGAACCGCTTCCATCGGACTTTGCCGGTCAGCTTGTCGAGCGCCACGACAAACTGGACGTCCTGGCCATCACAGCTCAGGATCAGAAGGTTCTCATAGACGACTGGAGAGCCGCCCGGTCCGTGTTGTCCGTTATCGTACTCAAGCCTGGTCTTCCAAACGATTTCACCCGTTTGCGTGATGCACGCCGTTCCGTGGGCGCCGAAGTGTAGATAGATCCGATCGCCTTCCAGTACCGGCGTCGGCGACGCATGGCTGTTCTTTGCGTTGATCGGCCCCGATTCCTTGCGGCGAAAGATCTCAACATTCTGAAGCAGCGCGCCGCTGTTTCGATCGACGCAGATCGCGCGCAATGATTTTCCTTCTTCGGTAGCTGTCGTGAGCCAGATCCGATCCCCCTGAATCGCCGGCGAGGACCATCCCCTTCCCGGAATCGCGACCTTCCACCGTACGTTCCTGGTCTCGCTCCATGTCAGAGGCAGTCCGCGTTCATCGGAAATGCCCTGCCCCGTGGGTCCTCGAAACTCGGGCCAATCCTGAGCAAGAATTGGGGCACAGAGCAAAAGGAAAAGGAGAGCTCTCATACCGCATAACTCCAAATGCAAAACTCCGAATGCTTTATCGTGCGACACCACGAACAATCAATCGGTTGCTCATGCTCTCGTCACCTGACTGTGCGGTTGTTCTCTGGCTGCTTCTTTCCGATCTGATTGTTTATGTACTCGAAGATCGCTTTGTGTCCCTCTGGAAGAGTTCCTCTGACGAAATACTCGATGATGTTCAGGGAATGATCCAGGTTTTCGAAGTAGTGGAATTGCATGTTGGACTTGCCCGCTTTCTTCGCCTGTTCTTCCATCTTCCTCAAACCTTCCGCGGACACAGAGGAGTCGGCGCCTCCCTGGAACAGACCGATAGAGATGTCCAGCTTAGAGAGAAACGTCCAGATTGCCGGGTGCGCAAAGTGGTCCTTGAACCAATCTTTCGGCGTACTGACTCCGGCCGAGCTTTTGGTCCAACCATTGAGTATCTCGAAGTTATCCGTATCGACGGCGTCCAGGTAGTACTTTGTAATTACCTTCATCTCGTCAACTGTCCAAAACCCGTCACCATTGCGATCGTAGTTTTCAAAGCCAGCGTTATGGAACACGTTTTCGCGATACTTGTGTGGATCGGCCTCAAATTCCGCCTTTGAGATTTTGCCATCCTTATTCGCATCGAAGACTTTCCGAAAGACTATGAAGCCGCCATCGGTCATAATGTACTTAAAAGTATCTCTCATATTGCTGGACATCACGCCATACAGAATAAGCCCCTTGATCTGCCTGGGTGCGCGCGATGCCGCCTCCGCCGCCAGCAAGGTTCCTTCGCTGGCGCCCATTAGAAATATCTGCGATGTGTCGATGCCGGGCTGCTTCTTAACTACCTCTACGGCGCTCAGAATATCGCGAACCTTGTTTTCGAGCGTGCTCGTATTGTAGATCTCCCAGTCGATCCGCTCGTAGCGGGGGGGCTGGTCGCCCATACTGAGTCCCCGCCCCTGGTAGCGAAAGAATGCCACGTTCATTTCGGGTAGCTTTTCCGCGTAGAGATCAAAATAGTTGAACGTTCCGCCACCGGGCTTGGGCCTCTTCATATCAACCGTCATTCCCTCTGCCGTCTGAACGTAGATCAGCACAGGATGGCGCCCGCCCGACTCCGGGATCGTGAGCTTTCCAAACATCGGATACCCATCATTAGAGGTGAAGGGAATCTCAATCGTCTTCGTTTTTGCCTGGGCGGCCTGGACGACGGTGCTCGCACTCGCCGGGGAGATCAAAGTCGCCAACAATATTGCTGTAGTTCCCATAAGGCTGCCCACGCTGAACACACGACACTTGAAGACTTCGAACAATCGCATTAAGCAGATCCTCATTAAGGGGTCGGGTCGTCACACTATCAGGCAGGCAGATTGCAGTCAACCGGATCGAATTCCATCCGTAACCTGCATGGACGGATTCGTAGTGAAGCAAACTCGTCGGCCTTCAACCTTGCTCCCCAAACCGTACCGCGACCGATTTCGCATTCTCCTCGACGAACCGGATGAGGCGTTCCCCTTCCCCGATGAGCGCGGCTCGATCCTGCCTGCTCAGGTTATCAAACGGCTCGATCACCAACGTCGCCGTGTTCTTCGTCTTCTCGATCTTCCACACGCCGCGCACGAAGCCATCTACAAGGACAGTGGCTCGAACTCGCAGTCCAGGCAGGAAGACCTTCGAGCGATGTTCTTCGGCGATCACGCGGCTGCGATTACTGTGCGAGAGGAGCAGATTATCGAACTCAGGGAGGAATCGTACAGGCGCGGGCGTATCGCCGGCGGGCAGCAACAGATCGGGGATATCGAATAATTCGCGGCGTCGCTCATCGTGATACGTTTGCAGATCTGGTTTCAACCTTTCAAACGTGTCCTTCAGTTTTGGCAACGCTGACCATGTCTGCATATCGGTCACCGAGGCGGGGCCGAACGCCGCCAGATAGCGAAACACCAACTCCCTCAGGTTGTCTTCGGTTGAGATGGGTCGGCCGATCCATGATTCGGCGAGCGTGAATTCGGGCTTGTTGGCGTAGCTCCATCCGCCAGTGATCGGCACCTGCACGAGGGGAAGATGCGTCCGCACTGAGTACCGCATAGCCCCGACATCCTGGCCGGGCATGAGTTCCGAGACCATGTCGCTGATCTCGGTGAAGGTGCGCGGCTTTTCGCCAAGGTACCGCTGCGCGGCCGCGAGGAGCCCATCAAGATCAAGGTCCGCGCCACGCTGCTTGGCGATCGCGCTTCCGGCGCCAGTCAGCATTGACTGGAGCGTCGCACGAAACCGCATGTAATCTTCCGCCGTGAAGATATGGAGCGTGGCGCGCATCAACGTGGCCTTGACGACTGTCCGGTTCTCGATCAAGCGGGCGAGCTCATCGCGCCGGAAGTCGCGCAGCCGAGTCCACAAGCCGACGAAAGGCGCCGATGAGAGCTGAGCCTGTAAGCCCACCAGCCGTTCAATGGCAGCAGGAATAGACACCGTCTCTCGAGCTAAGAGCATCTGCCGCGCCAGCGTCGCCCGGTTAAGTTCACGTAGCGTTAAGATGCGATCTGCCATATGTTCCAGTTCCGATTCATGTGCTGGCCGGCGTCTCACTAGTCAGTGAACTCCGAAGCTGTTCTTCGTCGCGTAATGCGACCAAACAGCTTTGTCGGACTCTCAACCATCGGCGTTGAGGAGCATCAGACCCTGCAGGAGTACGCGATCACAACCATCAGCGACTGCCTCATCTCTCGCGTCGCTGATTCGCACTGTCCATGTCCGACACAATGAGCCACCGCCCATCGGTTCCCTTCCGCAACGTCAGAGTGAACTTTCCCGTGTCTGGCTGCGCCCGAGCAGGCCCGTAGCCACCGATGATGTATCCCACGCGGCCCTCTGCGGCGAATGCGATGGCCCGCAGTGCAAGCGGTCCGCCGGCCCCAGTGTAGTACTTCTGGATCGCGGCCCGGCTCCGGACGGGCGGCCCGCCGTTAGGAAGTACGAATCCATCCTCGGCGAAGAGGCGCGCCAGTCCCGCTGCATCCCGGCTCTGCCACGCAGCCTCGTAGTCGGTCAGGACCCGTACCAGGTCAGCGGGGAGCTTTACAGTCGGCTCTGCGTCTGAGGCCGCTTGCTGCCCGGCCGCGCTTGACACCGCCAGCGTCATCATAAGAAACGTTCGCACTGCCTTATGCATATCCCCTCGTTTCGCCTTTGTCGTTTTGCGTTTGTCGTTTCGATTTGATGGTCGTCGATCGAATCGGACTCACCTGCTCCCAATGCGAAACGACAAACGCGAAACGCTAAACGTGGTTCCGACTCCCTCGGGTCACTCTGCCTACCCTCTGATCCCCTCTAAGAATCAGTTCACAGGCCCTAAAAGCGTATTCCTCGAAGTCCTCGATCTCCGAGGGCAGGATGACCCAGCCGTTCTTACCCGACTTCCAGAAGCAGCGCCTCGGTAGCAAAGGGAACTGCGCACGTAAGCTCTGAATGTGCTCGGCCTGAGTATAAAGCCAGACGCCATTAAATCGAGGCTGCTTGACGCTATCCCGGAGTGAAAGGAGGAGCTTCTCGCCGAGGTAGACGTAAGTGAAACCGAACATCTGTCTGAGTGTGGGACGAATCGGGAGGATCTCTTCGAGGACAAACCTGAAAGGAGATTGTCTCGTGGCGGAAACTCCTGCCTTCATTGTGTACCTCCTGGATAAGCGAGTACGAGTCCCTCACCAATCGCGATCGCGTACCCGTCGTATCTTCCCGCGCCGCCTCTATTGATGCCGGATCGAGAGTCTCCTCTCTTCCTCCGCAAGACATTTTCAAATGGCTCTTGCAGAAACGCGCCAATGTTATCACATCGACTCCTCGTCTGGAATCAAGGCTCTTTTTTTTGTTTTGCGTTCTTCTTTTGCGTTTGTCGTTTCGCGTTGGGAGTTGGTGATTCCGATGCGACACCACCTTCAAATGACAAACGCGAAACGATAAACGCGAACGAACGTCGTGGGAGCACTGCCTTGTCAGCGAATTCTGTTATCTGGTGTTTACGAGTTGGCTCCGCGCCTCGCCCTCCTTTTGCCGCTGGTGTTAGTATTGCTGCGAAGTCTCAAAGCAAAGGAGGTAATGAACGCACCGATGAACTCATCGCCAGCCAACGAACGGGATTCTGATCAGCATCTGCTCTCGATCCTTCAACAGACCGGCGCCCTGCTCGAGGGGCATTTCCAACTGACGTCAGGACTGCACAGCCCTGGCTACCTCCAGTGTGCTCGCGTGCTTCAATATCCTGAGCACGCGGAATGGGTGGGCAAGACCATTGCGGCTCACTTTGCCGACGACGAGGTCAGCGCAGTCGTTGCGCCAGCCATAGGCGGCATCATCGTGGCTCACGAAGTCGCTCGCGCGCTCGGAGTGCGCGCCCTGTTCACTGAGCGCGAGTCGGGATCTATGACCCTTCGTCGCGGTTTCGAGATCGCTCCCGGCGAGAAAATACTGGTCGTCGAAGATGTAGTCACAACGGGCGGTTCGACTCGCGAGACTATCGAGGCGGTCACACGCGCAGGGGGAGCAGTCGTGGGAGCAGGATCGCTGGTCGACCGAAGCGGCGGGGCGGTCGATGTCGGCGCACCGAGAGTCGCACTGCTCACGCTCGACATGCCGACCTACGAGCCCTCCCGCTGCCCGCTCTGCGAGCAAGGCACTCCAGCCGTCAAGCCGGGAAGTCGATAAGAACGTTTTGGGTTCCGCGTTTCGCGTTTCGCGTTCTGGATTTGAAGGTGGCAGTTCGATTTGGACCAGCAATTCCAAACGCCGAACGCAAAACGCGAAACCCGAAACCCGAAACGTGTTTTCATGCCCAACGTCAAGATCACGCTTCAATATGATGGCACCGACTACAACGGCTGGCAGATTCAGCCCAACGGCCGCACGATCCAGGGCGAGTTGACCCGCGTGCTCTCCCTCCTCGACCAACGACACGTGACGGTTTATGGTGCGGGCCGCACGGACGCGGGGGTGCATGCAGAAGGCCAGGTCGCAAGCTTCATACTCGAGCGTGACTTCGAGCTGCGTGAGCTGCGCGATGGCCTCAACGGCAATCTCGACCGTGACCTTCGAGTGGTCGAAGCCGAGATCGTCGCCGATTCATTCCACGCGCGGGCTTCGGCTAAGCTCAAGACATATCGCTATCGCATTTGGACCGCCGACGTCGTGAGCCCTTTCGTGCGCCGCTACGTGCATCACTACCGCGGCCAGCTCGACGTTGAAGAGATGCGCCGAGCCGCGGACCACCTGATAGGCGAGCACGACTTCAGAGCATTCACTGTTACGGCTTCGGATGCCGAAGGCTCGGTCCGAACGATTGAGCGGCTCGACATAAGCGAAGAGGAGAACAGTCTCGGGATCCACATAGCGGCCAACGGGTTCCTCCGCTACATGGTCAGAGCGATTGCGGGAACGCTGATCGACGTGGGTCGGGGCCGGCTTTCGGTTGCGAACGTCGGCGAGGCATTATCCACACTCGATCGCGACCAGGCTGGTCCGACTGCTCCTGCCTGTGGGTTGACTTTGCTCCGCGTCGACTATTAAAGTGACCACTGCATTTTTTGCGGCTGGTGACTCGTAGTCAGTCAACTTTGATTCTGATGCACTCGGTGTAAAGCCTGTACGGGCGTCCCTCCGTGGGCGCCCCTGCTTTCTCAAGCGTTTTTTTAGCGCGGTGGGCCGCCCGGGGCGGGACGCCCGTACAGGTTCATCATCATTAGCGTAACTGATACTCGTTCTGAGACCTTGTCACCCATTTCTTTCAATTCGATGAGCAATGATATTCTTAAAGAGTTCGAGGGAATAATCGAGAGCGGTTCCAGAGACGAGTTCCTTCTTCGGCAGATCGATCCCAAGAGACTTCCTTCACACGTTGCGATAATCATGGACGGCAATGGCCGATGGGCCGCGCGGCGGCACCAGCCCCGCGTAGCCGGACATCGCGCCGGCGCGGAAGCGGTTCGAGCGACCGTGGAGACGGCGGCGCGCCTTGGCATCTCGTGCCTGACGCTCTATGCCTTCTCAACGGAGAACTGGAAGCGGCCTCGTCTCGAAGTCGAAGCCTTGATGGGACTCCTGCGCGAGTTCCTCCGCAAAGAGATTCGCAGCCTGAACGAGAACAACATTCGCTTTCAAACCATCGGCCGCGAAGAGGGGCTCGAATCAGCAGTAAGGCGTGAAATCGATCATGCTCGGCGAGAAACCGGCGGTAACACCGGAATGCTGCTTTCGATCGCGCTCAACTACAGCGGTCGATCCGAGATCATCCACGCCTGCCGTCAATTGGTGAGTGAGTTTGTCGCCTCATATCGTGATCCTTCGGAGATAACCGAGTTCGACTTCGAGCGCCATCTGTTCACGGCGGGTTTACCCGATCCGGATCTGCTGATCCGGACGAGTGGTGAGATGAGAGTGTCCAACTTCTTACTCTGGCAGATCGCCTACAGCGAAATTCACGTGACCGAAACCCTGTGGCCGGACTTCTGCCGAGAGAGCCTCTTTGAGGCCGTGATCGAGTTTCA
>JBGPFL010000171.1:0-8140 GCA_041483295.1 Blastocatellia bacterium
CAAGGACTCCAGCCTGGTTTTGATCGAGCAGGTTTCTAAACGTCGCATTGGTAAACGTGGTTGCCGTTGCACCCCCGAATGATGCAGCCATTATCGGAAGAGCTACCTGGCCCGCGAGTCCTGTATTCCCAAAGTTGCACGCCGTGCAGGTAGGATTCGCCGCCCGGAAGATGGCCAGATTCTTTTGGGCGTTTATGAACTCCTGCAGGAACCCGTTCTCAAAGATGTTAACCTCATTCAAGTTGAAGTTCCTGACGAGACGGATTGAACGGTTGGCTACGTAGCGAACCTCGAGTGCAGTGTCCTTCGAAAGTTCGCGCTGGAACCCGAGGGTCCAGGATTGAACGTAGGGACTCTTCAGGTTGGGATCGAAATCATCCGCTCTGATTCCCGCCGCCGCCGCGACCGGGAAGGTCAGGGCCGGCCCCGCGCTCAGGGCTGGTATTCCGTTGCGGAGCAACACGCTTCCCGCGGCGAAATTGGTTCCAACGCGTGCGCCGGCGAATCTGGCAGCTCCCGGGTTGTTACCCCACGGACCGGTGAAGTCGCCGAATCCGCCTGTAACATACGATATGGCGTACGCAGCGCGAATCACTGATCGATCACCATCGCCAAACAGGCGCTTGAGCCAACGGTTATTGGACTGAGGACTCCAGGCAATACCCAGGCTCGGGCCCAAGTTGTTGATGTCATTCTCAAACGGCTTGGTGGTCCTGTCGATGGAGATGTAGTTGGTCGTCGTCCCTCCGGTCGCGCCTGGCCTGAAGAGGTTGCCTGGCCCACTGGGACCAAACAGACCGACGAAGGTGGGTCTGACGAAAACATTGTTGGTGTGGATCGGACTTAGCTGCGGCTGCCAACGAAGTCCATAGTTCAAGGTGAAGTTCGGCTTCATCTTGAAGTAGTCCTGATAGTAGAAGCCAAAACTGCGCGCGAGGCTTCGATCGATGGCCGATCCGTTCAGGGTGTACTGTTTGGTTTTCTCGTCGAGCTTGGCGTTGATGGTAACGTCCGAGACTCGACCAGTCAGCAATGCATAGATGCCTCGAGCTGTGGCGAGCTGATCCGCGGTTGCGGCTGGGAAATTCGCTACCGTGAAGAGCGCCGTCGCCGGGTCAGCCGTTACAACGTCGAAACTTAGTTGCGGCACGAGGGCGCCGCGAGAGCTCTGTGAAAACGAGGTGGCCCTGTTATAGTCAGCGCCAAAGTTGAAGCTGTGGCGCCCCTTGCTCCACGAAAGATTGTCGGTGAACTGTTGTATTGGAGCGTTTCGCCTCGAATTGTCGTTGCGCGAGTACGGGTTGGCCAGACTGCCAGGGAATACAGGCGCAATCCCTCCCCAGTCAGCAAAGGAACCCGCCCCAACTTCCGGGAAGAACACCACCGTTCCACCGGTCAAACCAAAACGAGCTTCATTTACCACGGTCGACCGGAGTTGAGAACGAAGCGCGGTGGAGAAAGAGAAGCGATTGGAACCCTGGCTCCCAAGAATCTGCGTAACCGGAGCCGGGAAGGCGGGATCAGCGCTGTTGAGGAAGTCCGTTACCGAGGCAAAATCCTGGTAGTTGTAGATAGCCTCGACATGGTGTTTGCTGCTCGGGTTAAAGTCGACCCGAATTGTTGGGAATCGGCGCTTCTGCCCCCCCGTATTGGTGAAGGTCAGCTGCTGGAAGTTCGGGTCGGTCTGGTTCCTCAGGGCCCCTTTTGCCGTCGAGGACCGAATGTCCGCCAGGATCTTCCCAATGGTCGGGTCGATTGTGCCCGGGCAGGTCGTGCCTGCCGGACATAGCGCGCTCAGCGAGAGGAGATTCACTCCGCTGGCCGGACCGCCCGGATACTTGTATATGCCTCTCTCGGCGTCGGGAGTGAGAATGAGTCGCTGTCGAGTCTGCTGTTCCGGCAGTCTGAACTCCTCATAATTGACAAAGAAGAAGGCCCGATCTTTCAGCCAGGGAGTGATCGGTCCGCCTACCTTGAAGCCAAACTGATTCAGCATCACCTGTGCACGCTCAGTGCCGGTCAGGTTGCTAAAATAGTAGTTTGCATTATAGGACCTCTGGCGATTCTGCCAGTACAGACCTCCATGCAGATCGTTCGTCCCTCCCTTAGTCACAAACCTGATATGCACCGCACCGCCGGCGGCGGCTTCAGCGCCGGGAGTGGCCATCGAAACCTGCACCTCCTCGATGGCGTCGATCCTGGGACGGATGTAAGTGAAGAAGCCGTCCGAACTTCTCAGCGTATTGTCCTGGACATTGATCCCGTCGGTACTGATATTGATGGCGCCCTTGGGCAAGCCGTTGATCGAGGAACTCCTCGGACGGCCCGGGCTTGCTGTCCCCGGCATAGTGAGAACCAGGTCCAAAGCATCTCGCGATGCAAACGGAAGTTCAGTGATCTGACGACCCGTTATCACTACTCCAACATTGGTCGAGTCCTTTTGGAGGACCTCGGCGCCGCTGGTGACGGTCACTGATTCGTTTGCCGCCCCCACCTCGAGCTTCACCTCGACCGTGGCCGGTGTCCCAATCTCCGTCTTCACGTTCTTAAGGATCGTCTGTTTGAATCCTTGCGCAGTGACGGATACCGTATAGGTTCCAATGGGTAGAGAGGCGACCGCAAACGTTCCATCGTCGCCGACTTTCATCTTGTACTCGACACCCGTATCAGCGTTCGTGATGACCACGTCCGCGTTAGCCACGACTGCCCCCTGGGGATCCATCACTGTGCCGAGTATTCGTGAGGTAGTGGTTACCTGGGCCTGTGCCAGGCTGCTGAACGAACCGACAATGAGCAGCAATGTGAGCCAGTAAACCGCGAGTCTCCTCGCCAGTACTCCTATTTTCATCACTATTCTCCTCTTTAATGAAGTTGACAGGCAGCCCGGAGATTGCTTTGCGGCTGCGGGTCATCCTCCCGCCAAAGCCGCGCCTGAGAACCGGGCTACCTCGCTAGAACGCTGTCGAGGCGCATGCCTCGACCCTTCTCGAATGACTGAACCGAAAACTGTGCTTGTCCGAATGGGATGTCCAAATCGACCAATCTCACCGAATCGACGAACGCCATCCCTAGACCAAAGAATCTATGATTGCTTTTGCTGATGGAGGAGGAAGACAAGAAACTAACCTCCAATGGTTGAAATGTCAACAACGTAGAAAGAGGGAACGAATTTACAGGCAAGTATTATGCCCGCTGGTCGCCCAGTGGCGGATAGAGCGTAAGTCTACTCCACACCTGGTTTTAACGCTCACACGTCCACCATGAGCGACTGCGCCCTTGCCTGGTAAATCCAAAAATTTGAATTACCATCCGATGATTCGGATGCTTCAGCGCGGACACAGTTTCAGGCATTCCAGCTCTGTCGGTTGGATCGGGCGCCGGGCATGACTCGGGCGATCGTTAGCACGCACGCTCGGGAGGCCCCCGCCCGCATCAGCGCTCCGGCCGCCGACATTATGGTGCTTCCCGTCGTATACAGATCGTCGACAAGTAATACCGAAGCACCCTCAATGCGCCGGGGTCGCACAACTTCAAAAGCGCCCTCAACCGACCGCTGGCGCTCGACCGCGTCCATTCCGGCTCGGTGTCGCTCGGTGTGTCTCACGCGCACCAGCGTTCGGTCGTCGAGAGGCAACCTCAACTCCTCCGATACCGACCTCGCTATGATCTTCGCCTGATTGAACCCGCGTCTTCGCTCTCGAAGTCGGTGGAGGGGGACGGGAATTACGACGTCGGCGGCCAGCGTTTCACGATGGCCAAAAGCAGTCCGGCACACTATGCGGCGAAGCCTGGCGCAGATGTGGGGGTATGTCTTCAGAAAGAGGATGCTTGCTTCAAGTGCGCCGCGGTAAGCTCCGCATGATCGAGCGAGAGTAAAAGATGCTGTAGTACAGCTTCCACAGTAGCGTTGTCCGTACGATGCCGGCTCCGAGCCGGGGCCGGAATCGGAGGTCTCGCTCAGGGCCGACCTTGTACTTGAAGGCAATGGCGCTCCGCATTTGGAGCAGATGGCAAAGCCGTCCAGGAGCGTTGTAACCGTTTCATCATTCCAGCAGGGGGAGCAAACGACGCCGTCCTCAAGGGACTCGACTGGGCGGGAGCATATGTGGCAGCTTGCGGGATAGGCTAGGGATACGAAACCATCTCTGAGTTTCTTGAGCGCCCTATCAAGCACGCGGGATCCTCCACGTTCGGATGAATGATTCCGAAACGAAGGCTAGAGGGCGCATCAAGCCCGCGTTGTGGTGTAGTCATTTCCAGGTCTTCCTAAACTCAAGCCTCTTTTTCAGCCAACAATCCTTGTTCCTGAAGCTCCTGACACCGTATGCAGTGAGGTGCCCACGGTATTGCATCCAGGCGCTTCGGGGTGATCTCCTCGCCGCAGTTGATGCACTCACCGAACGTGCCCTCTGTAAGCCGATCGAGCGCCTCCTCTATCAATTTGAGAGTATTGCGTTCGTTGGTGCTCTGCGAAAAGAGCAGTTCTTTGGTATATGAGTTCGAAGCTTTGTCGGCCGGATCCTGACTTACGTCCCTGTCAGCCTCACGCCCATAGTCCTCGGTGCGCTCGACCATTCCCAAAAGCGCGTTCTTTTGCTCGCTCAACCTCGCGTCGTACTGCTTAAGCTTTCTCTTGTCCATCTATCGCTCCTGGCTCAATATTCGATTCTAACAGCTCGGTTGCCCAGGCAGTCCCTCCTAGCAACTAGCCCGGCCCACACATTGACGCAGCCTGCCAGACTGCGTCTACCCCTACTTTTGATACGGCAGGTCCTGAATTATGGCGAAAGCCCGATAGACCTGCTCGACCAACAAGAGTCTCGCCATCTCGTGCGTCAGAGTCATCTGCGAGAGCGCGAGCTCAAAGTCCGCCCGATTTCTCACGCCTTCCGATACTCCGAAGTGCCCACCCAGAACAAAGGTAATCTGTTTGGACCCGGCGACTCTATGCCTCTCTATCAACTCGGCCATCTTGAACGAATCGATCTCGCGCCCGCGCTCATCCAACAGGATAACGAAGGGGTCTCGATCAACCCGCTCCAGAATGTCCTCGCCTTCTCGTTCAATGATCCTGCGAGGGTCACCGCCGACCTCATCACGGTCGCGCAATTCCACCGTCTCGACTCGGACAAACTTCCCAACACGCTTGAGGTACGATTCAATCAGCTCCCTCATGGGAGCCCGCTTCGTCTTACCTATCCAAACGAACCGCAGCTTCATAGATATGATGCGTTATTGGTGCTCTGTGCGTGGGGCGCGCTCATTCGAGCAGCAACTCGCAGTCTAACCCTGCGACTAAGCCTCGCACATCAGTCGCCATTCACGCATCGGTTGCCATCAACTCTCGCTCGGTCCTCACGCCGCCGATGTCGTATCGCCGCATCTTCTCGTACAGATTCTTACGGCTGATTCCGAGTATCTCGGCTGCGCGCGTCTTGTTGCCGCGGGTGTAGTCGAGTATCTCGCGTACGTAGACGGCTTCGATCTCCGCAAGTGAAGGCTTATGCCCGCGCGCGTGCATAAGCCTTGCCGCCGACCTTAAGTAGTCCGGCATCTGTTCCTGCCCTATGAGATCGCCTGTTGCGCCCAACACCGCACGTTCTATGATGTTTCGCAGTTCGCGAACATTGCCCGGAAAGTCATAGCTCTTGAGCAATTCGAGCGCCTCCGGCGTCAATCGCGCCCCCGTTCGTCCGCTGCGGGCGGAGAATTGGCGCGTGAACTCGTCGGCGAGTTGCGGCAGGTCTTCGATTCTGTCGACCAACCTGGGCATCTCGATGGTGACGACGTTCAGTCTGTAGTATAGATCGCTTCGAAACGTGCGAGCGCGAACTGCCTCCTTCATATCGATGTTGGCTAGAGCTATTATCCGAACATCTATTCTTACAGGTTGCTTTCCGCCAAGGCGTTCGAAGCTGCGCTCTTCGATTACCCTCAAAAGTTTGGCCTGAGCCGACATGCTCAGGTTGGCGATCTCATCGAGGACCAGCGTGCCACCATTGGCCGTTTCGAATCGTCCGGGCTTCGTTTCGGTTGCGCCGGTGAACGCCCCCTTTTCATAACCGAACAGCTCCGATTCCAATAGTTCTTCAGGAAGCGCCGCGGCATCGATCTTGACGAAATGTCGGTCGCGACGCGGGCTGCGGTCATGAATCAGCCGAGCCACTGCGTCCTTGCCGGTGCCCGACTCGCCAAGAACGAGCACATTCGATTCGGTGACCGCCACTCTCTCTATGAGTTCGGCGACCCGTTGCGCGGCAGCAGAGTTCGTCACAAGTTCCATAACCTCTGAGACAAGGAATTATGGACGATGAATGATCAAGAGAGAATAGTCTTGTTGACCTTCCACCGTCAGACTCTCGACTCTTCAGGCAACTTGACTGGCCCGGCGTCACGCCACAGCCGCTCAAGGTCATAGAAGCGCCGAGAGCTGTTGCTGAAAACGTGCATGATGAAATCGCCGTAGTCTAGCAGAATCCATTCGCCGGTGCTATAGCCTTCAATGTGCAGCGGCCGCTTTCCCGCCTTGCGCAGCTCTTCCTCGACCGAATTGGATATGGCTTGCACCTGGCGCGTGTTCGCGCCCGTGCAGATCACGAAGTACTCGGTGAATGACGCCACCTCTCGCAGGTCGAGTGCGACGATTTCGGTCGCTTTCTTTTCTTCTGCGGCCCTCGCTGCGATCTCAACCGCCTCCAGCGTTTCGATCGTTAGGAGCTGCGTCTGTCTGTTTGCTGTCCGACCCATCAGTTACCGCCTGTAGAGTTCGTACTTCTCGATATAGCCCGCCACCAACAGTGGCACCAGGCTGCTGATCTCCTGCCGCCCGCAGACCATCTGTCTGATATGCGTCGACGATATGTCTTCACTTACGCAGTCCAGCAAATAGGTGAAGACCGGTCCGCCACTCGCTGCGGTGCGCTCAATCGGCGGCTCGAACCCTCCGCGGAGATCGATGATGCGTGATCTCAGGTGTTCGGGCAAGTGGGTGGTCACGATCTCGTGTCCCGGTCTGGTTACGACCACCCAGTTGGCGCTTTCCAGCACCCTGACCGGCTCGCGCCATGTATAGATCTCCTGGAACGAATCGGCGCCCATAACGAAGAACAGTTCGGCGCTTTTGAGATAGAGATTCCTGAGCCGTTCTATGGTCTCAAATGTGTACGGCCGTTCCGGCGCCTCCAGTTCGATTGTGGACACGACGAGGGTCGGCTCGTCCACTGTTGCAAGAACCGTCATCGCATGGCGGTGGTGGGCATCGGCAATCGACCGCACGTTCTTATGAGGAGGCGTGGCAGCCGGGATCATCAACACTCGATCCAGCCTGAATCTCCGAGCCACCTCGCGGGCCACCTGAATGTGCCCGTTGTGTATCGGATCGAAGGTTCCTCCAAAAGCTCCTAAGCGTAGTTCGCTCACCTTTTCATTTCCGAGCGAGCCCCTCGATCGCTTCCAATGCCTTTGCAAGAGGTCGGCATCCGCTATGTCTGCGCAGTGACCGAAATTGTTCGCCCCATCTCTTGCAGTCGGACTCCGAGCGCGGTAACCAGTCGATCGATACCGTGGCCGGTCACCGATGAGATCTCAAACAGCTCCAGCCCGCGTTCATTGCAGAACTCACGGAGGGCTTCGAGCTTTGAAGGCTCATCCAGGGCGTCCATCTTTGAAGCTGCAACAACCTGTGGTCTCGAAAGCAGATCGAGTCGGTACAGTTCAAGCTCGCGGACTATCGTCAAGAAATCATCCACCGCGTTGCGGCCGTTCGACGAAATGTCCACAACGTGCAGCAAGAGCTTGGTCCGCTCCACATGACGCAGAAACTCAAGCCCCAATCCCGTCCCGGCATGAGCGCCCGCGATCAAGCCCGGTATGTCGGCGACTACGTACGTGCAATCGTCTCCATACGAGACGACCCCCAGATGAGGTTCCAACGTAGTAAAGGGATAGTCAGCGATCTTCGGCCGGGCAGCGGAGATGCGGGAGATAAGGGTCGATTTGCCGGCGTTGGGGAAGCCGACCAGACCCACGTCGGCGATCAGCTTCAACTCCAGGTTGAGAGCACGCACCACTCCGGGCTGTCCGTCCTCGTGGTGGCGTGGGGCGCGGTTCGTCGACGTCGCGAACTGGGCGTTCCCTCTTC
>JBGPFL010000172.1:0-8079 GCA_041483295.1 Blastocatellia bacterium
CCCATGAACGACAGATGCTCGATCGCATCAAGAAGATCGACCGGTCGCAAGTTGCCGGGCAGGACCTCATCTCTTACGACCTCTTCCTTCGCGACAAACGACTCGACGTGGAAGGACAACGGTGGCCCACGGAGTTGGCGCCGTTGAACCAGATGGATGGCCCGCAGCTGTCCTTCCCTCAACTGGCGGACTTGACTCCCTTCCGCAACGCGAAGGATTACGAAAACTATCTCGCGCGGCTCAACGCTTTCCACGGGCTAATCGACCAGGTGATCTCGCTGATGACTCACGGGATCGAGAAGAAGTGGCTACCGCCCGCGGTGCCTCTTCGCTCCGTGGCCTCGCAGCTCGAAGGGCAGATCGTCGATGACCCCGCCAGGAGCCCGCTCTTCAAACCATTCGAGCATCTTCCCGCTGAAGTGTCCGGCGCCGACCAGTCACGCCTCGCTGCCGAAGGCCGGCGCCGGATCGCCGAGGGTGTCACCCCGGCGCTGAAGAAGCTTGATGCGTTTATCAAAGAGACCTACTTGCCCCTCTGCCGGGTGGAGATCGCCGCCAACTCGCTTCCCGACGGCGAGGCCTATTACAGCTATGCGGTGCGCCGGCAGACGACGACCAGCCTCACTCCGCGCCAGATCCATGACATAGGCAAGCAGGAGGTCGCGCGCATCCGCAAAGAGATGGAAGGCATCCTCCAACAGGTCGGTTTCAAGGGGTCGTTCCCGGAGTTCATCTCGTTCCTGCGCAGCGACCCTAAGTTCTATTTCACCAAAGCCGAAGACCTGGTGACCGCTTATCGCGACATTTCAAAGCGGGCGGATGCGCGGCTACCGGAATTGTTTGCCGAGCTGCCGCGCAATACCTATGGCGTTCGCGAGATTCCGGCTTACGAGGCTCCCGCACAGACGACGGCTTACTATCAACCGGGAGCGGCCGACGGTTCGCGGGCCGGTTACTACTGGGTCAATACCTACAAGCTGGAGACTCGGCCGAAGTATGAAATGGAAGCGCTCACTTTGCACGAAGCCGTGCCCGGGCACCACCTCCAGATTTCGCGGGCGCAGGAACTGAAAGGGCTGCCAGACTTCCGCCGTAATGCGGGCTACACCGCCTACGTCGAGGGCTGGGGTCTGTACGCCGAGAGCCTTGGCGCGGAGATTGGTTTCTACGCCGATCCGTATTCGAAGTTCGGTCAACTGACTTACGAAATGTGGAGGGCGTGCCGGCTGGTAGTCGACACGGGGATGCACGAGTTTGGCTGGACCCGCCAGCAGGCGATCGACTTGATGAAGGAGAACACCGCAAAGACCGAGAACGATATCGTCGTAGAGGTCGACCGGTACATCGTCTGGCCCGCTCAGGCTCTGGCTTACAAGATTGGAGAACTGAAGATAAAGGAACTGAAGGCCAGGGCCAGGCGTGAGCTTAAAGAGAGGTTCGACGTGCGCAGGTTCCATAACGCATTGCTTGACGACGGGCCGCTGCCGCTCGAGCTTCTCGAGAAGCGAATCGGCGACTGGATCTCAGAACAACGGGAGAAGAAGCGATGAGGGGTATGAAACTGGCCAATGAGTTAAGTACGAATCGAGGAGTCCATATCGATCAGCTGCGTGAAGCGGATCTCTCATGCTCTCGGGGTCGATTCGCAAAGAGCAGTCTTCTAACAGGAGCGATGCTACTCGGCTTAATCGGATGTTCGAGCGTCACCCACTCCAGCGAGGTTGCAAAAGGTACTGCTGAGGCTGCGAAAGGTACTGCGATGGAAGAGACCCAAAAGACGCCGGTTGACGCCAACGTCGCCAGCCGATTGACTTCGGCTAACACCCGATTCGGATTCAAACTCTATCGAGAGATTCTGAAGCAGAGCGGGGAACGCAACGTCTTCGTCTCCGGGTCGAGCGTCGGGCTTGCGCTGGCGATGGCTTACAATGGAGCGGAAGGCCAGACCCGGCAGGCGATGGCCCGAGCGCTGGAGATTCAGGGCCTGAGTCTGGACGAAGTGAATCGCGCAAATGCCGTGTTGAAGGTTGCCCTCGAAAACCCCGATCCGAAGGTTCAACTCCAGATCGCCAACTCGCTGTGGGCAAAGAAGGGTGTTGATTTCAAACCGGAATTCATCGAGAGAAACAAGAACTTCTATGCCGCTGAAGTTGCGACGTTGGACTTCAGCAGCCCGAGTGCTCCGGCGACGATCAACTCCTGGGTAAAGAACAACACCGCCGGAAAGATCGACAAGATTGTCGATCAGATCGACGGCGATTCTATTCTATTCTTGATCAACGCGATCTACTTCAAGGGGCAGTGGACGGAAGCATTCGACAAGGCAAAGACCACGGAACAGCCTTTTACGTCGGGAGCCGGCAAACAGAAGCGCCACCCGATGATGCCTCAGTCGGGCAAGTACAACTACTACGAGAGCGACAAGTTTCAAGCAGTCAGTCTTCCTTATGGCGGCAAGCGAGTGAGCATGTACATCTTTCTTCCGGCTGAAGGATCGAGGCTCTCGGAGTTTCACAACCAGCTGACTGCCGAGAACTGGGAAGCCTGGATGTCCGCCTTCAGGCAGACGGATGGCGACATCGCGGTGCCGCGCTTCAAGGTCGAATACGAAGTTGACCTCAACGAGGCGCTCAAGGCGTTAGGAATGACAGAGGCGTTCGACGCCGCTCGCGCGGATTTCTCGGGGATGCTGCAGACTTACCAGCGGGCTTTCATCAGCAAGGTCAAACACAAGACCTTTGCCGAAGTGAATGAGGAGGGAACCGAGGCAGCTGCCGTGACCTCGGTCGAGATGCGCGCGACGTCAGTACAAGCTCCACGCAAGAGATTTCACATGGTGATTGATCGGCCGTTCTTCTGCGCGATCAGAGACAATCAGACGGGCACCGTCTTGTTCATGGGGTCGATAAACGACCCGATGTAGAAGCGGGATTGCCGTTGATGAGGGGCACGGATATAAGTAAGTCTGTGCAAATCGAAATAGAGCCCTGTTTACGAGGTTTGGACATGACTACGACACGTCGAGCGACGATCGAAGATCTTTACGATACCGACGGTAAGGCTGAAATCGTCAACGGAGAACTCGTACTGAGGGATCCCACTGGAGATGAGCCGGGCTACGCCGGCGATGAAGTCTTTGCCAGCCTTCGTGAACATGCAAAGCGCACGAAGAGCGGACGAGCGGTTGGCGAAAACAAAGGATTTCGGGTCAACCTGCCGAACCGGGATTCGTTCAGTCCCGATGCGGCCTTCTATGTAGGGCCCCGTGCCGGCATGAAGTTCTTCGAGGGTGCCCCACGGTTCGCCGTCGAAGTCAGAAGCGAAAATGACTACGGTGCTAACGCCGAAATAAGACTGGCCGAAAAGCGCGCCGATTATTTCGGCGCTGGGACGATGGTAGTGTGGGACGTTGACCTGCTCAGTGGCGATGTGATCAGGTCCTATCGCTCCAGCGCTCCCGATAACCCGGTTGTTTTCCGCCGGGGCGAGCTCGCCGACGCAGAGCCAGCCGTTCCCGGATGGCAAATGAGAGTCGACGATCTATTTCCGTAGCTCGCGTTTCGAGGATTCTTTGGAGCCCTTCCAGCCTATCCGCTCATGTCTCGCTTGTGCTAATACGTGAATAGTTACGCCGTCTTTTCCCGTCAATTATTGGGAAGGCCGTAGAGAATCGTTCCCTCGATCATCACCTCGGTAGATCGCAGCTTGAGGCCGAGTTAAAGAAGGAGGCGCCCTTTGCAGACCATAACACAGCGGATCGCCCGTCATCTTCTCCATTTGAAGTCCGATCCTACTAATGAGAACCTCCTGGATCGGCTTCACCACGACCTCGAAACCCGCGGCACAGAGTTCTTCAAAGCGGTCATCGATCACCTTCCAGTGGTGCCAAACCTTCAACCGCCATTCACGCTCGATCATCTCCCATTGCCCTCAGGCGGGGACCAGGTTACGCGTCAAACCTGGCGCAATTGCATAGCCAATCAAGTTGTGCAGCCGCTCAAGTATTTCAAGCCCACCACCCTCGAAGACCTGGGTTCAATCCTTCAGAACGCGGCATCAGCGAGATGTAAGGTAAAAGCTATCGGCTCCGGCCATTCATTCTCCGACGTCGGAGCGACGACGGACTTTCTGATCGACACCCATGGGTTGAACCGGGTTCTGGATCTGGAAGCTGACCTGCTGAAAGATCCCTCGGGCGCAGCCGAGCTGTTCAAGACCGAGAGTGGCATAGTCATAAGAGACCTGAATGCCGCTCTCGACAGTGCGGGGCTCGCGCTTGCCAACATGGGAGGCTACGATGCGCAGACGATCGTGGGCGCCGCTTCAACCTCCACGCATGGCTCGGGGTTGAGCCTGGGTCCGCTGTGCGATTCGATCGTCTCGCTCGTGCTCCTGGCAGCCAACGGCAATCTATACCAGATTGAACCGGCCGATGGCATAACCGACCCGGACAGATTCAGGGACAGACACTCAGACATCGAATTGATTCAGGATGACCGCTGGTTTTACTCGAACGTTGTTGGCCTGGGGTGCATGGGGGTCATCTATTCGGTGACTCTTCGGGTCTTGCAGAAGTACTGGCTATCCGAAACCCGAACGCTCAGCACGTGGGATGAGGTGAAAGAACAACTGAGCGACGGCGCCGTGCTCCGTGAGAACCGTCATTGTGAGATACTGGTCAACCCCTACGAAGTGAAGGGCCGGCGGACATGCTTGATTACCAAACGAAACTTCGCCGGCGAGCCCGCCGAGCCGCCGGAGCTGCGCCCCCACCGTAATTTCTTTGCGGAGCTGACGGCGACCCTACCGGGCGCGACCGAGGCCCTCGTGTTCTTGTTTGACGAATTGCCGGACTTCACCCCTCGCGTCATCGACTCGGCGATGAAACAGCTGGAGGATAGCGGCTACGTCGACGTCAGTTACAGAGTTCTGAATCTCGGAGCCGCCAACAACATAAGCGCTTATTCCAGCGAGATCGGGTTTCCGATGTCCACGTATTTGGACGCAGTGGAGAGAATCTGTGAAATAGCAGACAGCAACCGCACTATCGGAAACCTGTACCACACCGCACCCTTCTCTCTGAGATTCGTCAAGGCGTCCAATCACTACCTGTCGATGCAGCATGGCTCGGATACGTGTATGATTGAAATCCCGATGATCAATGGCACGATTGGCGGAAAAGAGATCCTCAAGAAGTACGAGAATGCGATGTTCGAATTTGGCGGGCGGCCACACTGGGGGCAGATCAACTACCTGAGTGGAAGCAACGATCTGATCAGATCGATGTATCCGAAGTACGACGATTGGCTCTCCGTATTCAACGAGCTCAATTCGGGCGGTATGTTCGACAACACATTCACCGACCGATGCGGCTTTTCCAGAGAGTCGTTCGCTCGATAGTCAGAGATCAGAGATCAGAGGTCAGAGGTCAGAGGTCAGAGGTCAGAGAGAGAATGCTCGTGCGGATCAGCTCGGCTAAAGACTTGGAGATTTACAAAAAGGGCTTCTAAGCTCCTGACGTCTGACCTCTGACCTCTGACGTCTGACCTGAGAAGGTGAAATGGAAATTGTTCTACATCCTCGAGCGCCGGGCGACGACATCGCCTCCGCCGACGAACTCACCTGCTGGGACCGCATCAGAGTCTGGGTTGGCGCATTTCAAGCGACGAGTGCACCAACGCTGACGTGGCTGCGGGACGGCGTCGCCGCCCAGCCCGAGGCGCTGCTCGACATAGAAAGCGTTCGGTCCGACGGTCTATTGGATCAACCACCAGACGAGATTCCCAGAACATTCGCCGGAGTGTACGAATTCAAGGGCCTTCAAGCGGACACGCTCTACAGGATCTCCGTCGATACCGGCGAGGGCGGAGCTGAATTAGAGGTGCGAACTCTCCCGAGCGAAGTTCCACGCGAGATGAACAGGTCCTTCAACGTCTTACTGGTGTCGTGCTTTCACGCCGCCGAAGATCGGAACGATCTTGCCGGCAGGATCATCTCGGAACTAGGAGCCTCATCCGACCCGCATTTGACTCTGCTCGCCGGCGACCAGGTCTATCTCGACCTCCCTACGCTGAGCGACTTTCCCGATGATGCGGCCAAGCTGGCGGAGAAGTTCGAGCGCGACTATACGACGAACTGGCGCGGGCCGGCCGGATTCGCAAAGGTGCTGGATGTCGCACCGAGCATTTCCATTCCCGATGATCACGAGTACTGGAACAACTATCCTCATCCCAGCCCTTTCATTCAGAACGCCTGGAGCCAGGGGGGCCGGGATAACTGGCGCGAGGCAGCCCAGGCGATGTTCAAAGGGTTCCAACTCCCGCTTCCCGACAAACTGGGGCGGGCATTCATAGTTGAAGTGCCGCCTCTTTCGTTCTTCATCGCCGACACTCGAAGCAACAAAGACCCGGATCGAAACTTTACGATGCCGGCGGAGGAGCACGACCAGTTGGATGATTGGGTTACCCGGGTTGTCCAGAAGGAGCAATTTGGAGTCTTCATTTCAGGACAGTCGCTCTTCCAGGACCCGGTCAGTGAATTTGCCGGCGCGACTGCAGACTACGAGCTTCCGAACTATGGCGACTTTGGACAAATAGCGAGAACCCTTCAGCGGCTGATCGACGAGGGCGGGCGTCCGATGATGTGCCTGACGGGCGACGTACACTGGGGCCGCGTTGCAGCGGCTCAGGACACAGTGACAGGCCGCAGAGCGATCACCGAAGTCATCTCCTCTCCCTGCTCGCTCGTAACGACGCTGGGCGTTGATACCGTGCACAGAATCGGCGGATTTTTCGGCGGCATTTTTGGAAAATCAAATCCGTGGCCGCGCCATCCCGACCCCGCCCAACCCCCGGCCTTTCTTGCTTCCGATGCTCTGGCTGGTCGATTCCCATGCGAGATGAGCCATGCCCAGAAGGGCAATCAAGTCGCATTACTGGCGTTTCGGCAAACAGGCGGCGGCCTCGAGTGCCGCATAACCTATTGGCCTATACACTCCAATGCTGATATAGCAAGACCGATCGACTTGGAACCTTTTCAACTCTCACGCATGTAGGGGGACTGTTCTATGATGAACATCTTGAGCTCGAATGCAGCCTCTGCGAGCGATTCATTCAATGAGGACCCGCGAATAGAAGGCGAGGACAATCTGGAGTGGCTGACCAGGAATCTCCCCGCGGGCGACGTAACTCACCTGGCAATGGTGGGCGGCGTGGATCGGACTTCATTTCGCTTGAGGGTAGCGCAGTCTCATCTGCGCGATGACCTCGCTCCGGGTCACTGGTCCCACGTCTTCCTGCTGGGCGAAATCGGCACGACTATCGGCTCAACGCCCGTGTTTGAGATTTCGTTGGAGCCGCCGGGTGGCTTCGGGTTTCCGCCGCCAACCAATGGCGTTCAGGAGGGACGGCTCGACCGTTATAGCGACCCGGCTCAGTACCCGAACATTGCCGTTTGTGGCGTGCCGGTTGCGCGGTCCGAGGTGGTGAAGGCGCTGGAGCGCTTTAAGAAGCAGAGATGCGTTCTGGACGGGGTCGATCTGGTGCTGCGCTGGCTCTCCTATGCGTGGGGCGCTTCGCGGAGCAGCAATCCGCTACTGGAAGGACAGGGTATACCTTCGGCCGCGATGCTTGAAGTAGTAATCGGAGCGGCAGGGTTCGATTTGACCCCGGGGCTTGAGAGCCGTTCGAGTTGTCCGGAAGCCATTTGGCAGGCCGCGAAGTGGTGGCACGAATACTATCAACGCGACAAGCGTCAGCCGCTAAGCGGAGCGTTCTGGGTCTCGCATAAGCTTTGATGAGAGGTTGGGAATCGTTTAGGCTAAGAGCGCGTCTGGAGCTTAGGCATTCCACTGCCGCTCAATCTGGAACAACCCACCAACCCCAGGGGAAGTACACGTTGGCAAGAGGGACTTGTCCCCGCTTGCACTGAGCCTAGACCTGGAGTCACGCGGGGACAAGTCCCTCTTCCCAACCTCTATTTCTCCCTCGGTTGGTCGGTTGTTCCGAATTCCCCACTCGAATGTCCAAAATCCAGCCGCCCATGGCGGCGGCTGGATTGACTCAGGCCCGGTTTGAAAGG
>JBGPFL010000173.1:0-8078 GCA_041483295.1 Blastocatellia bacterium
GTTCGGGCAATGGCGGCCCTTCAAAATTCGAGTCTATGTTCGGCGCGTTTGACCGGTGGAGAGACTCATTCCGCAATCCGCAATCCGCAATCAGCCTTTGTGGCGCTTGAGGTAGTAGTTGTAGACGTCCGCAACGTTTGCGGCGACGCTCCCCTTGAGGCGCTCGGCGGGGTTTGTTGCGGGCCCAGCCAGAGCCTCCACCTCGCGCCCGAGTCTCGTGACCTGGTCCGCCGCAAGCGATCTCAACCGCTCCGGAACAAGGGATTTCTGAACCTCTGCCAGGGTCGTCCCTCGCTCGACCCCGCGCGATACCGCTTCATTGAGTTCATCAATGTAGCTCCGGAAAAATCTGAGCACCGACTTGCCTTCTTGCACCGAACCATGTCCTGACACCAGTCCCATCAGAATCTCTCGCCGTGAGAGGTGCTGATGGTTGTGCTCTGTAATGATCGTGGCCGTGATTGCGCTCGGGATCATCGTTATGCATCATTAGCTAGCCTCCTTCCAGGCCCATTGAACGGGCGGCACTACTCGGCAATCTTTATGTGCAGTTCGCGGAGCTGTTCTGCCGACACAGGGCCGGGCGAATCTATCATCAGGTCAGTAGCGCTGGTAGTCTTCGGGAACGCGATAACTTCGCGTATCGAGTTCTCCCTGGCCAGCAGCATCACCAGCCGGTCGAAGCCAAACGCAAAGCCGCCATGAGGGGGTGTTCCGTACTCGAACGCCTCGAGCAGAAACCCGAACTTCGCGCGCGCCTCCTCCTCCGAAAGACCCAGCCCGCGAAATATCCGGCTCTGCATTTCGCGCGAGTGAATTCGTATCGAACCGCTGCCAAGCTCGACTCCATTCAGAACCATGTCATATGCCTTGGCGCGCACGGCTGCCGGATCGGTTTCAAGCTTGTCGATGTCCTCGTCGCGCGGACTGGTGAATGGGTGGTGCATGGGATAGTACCGACCATCCTCTTCGTGGTACTCGTACATCGGGAATTCCGTAACCCACAAGAAGTTGAACCTGTTCTGATCGATCAACCCTTCACGCTGGCCGACTTCCAGCCGCAGTGCGCTGAGAGACGCGGCGACGGTTGCATGCTTTCCGCTGACAATCAGAACGCAGTCGCCGGTCGCGAAACCAGCCCTGGCGGCCAGTTCTGTGACTTTTGCTTCACCAAGCGCCTTCGACAGCGAGGATGAAATTCCACCCGACTCGGATGACTTGATCCACGCTACCCCACCTGCGCCGAAGCGTTTGGCGATCTCGGTGAGCTCGTCCAGGTTCTTGCGCGAGTACTTGGCGCCACCCGTCACATTGATGGCCTTCACCTGCCCGCCCGATTCGAGGGCCGCTTTGTAAGGCGCGAACTCCGTTCCCGCAAGCTCCGCCGACAGATCCACGAGCTCGAGGCCGAATCTCGTGTCCGGCTTATCAGAGCCGTAGCGCCGGATCGCTTCGTCGTAGGTGAGGCGAGGGAACGGCGCCTCGACCTTCACGTCGATCAGGCGAAAGACCTCCACGATCATCGGCTCGAGGACTTTGAAGACGTCGTCGGGCCGGACGAAGCTCATCTCAACGTCTATTTGAGTGAACTCAGGCTGACGGTCGGCGCGCAGGTCCTCGTCGCGGAAACACCGCACGATCTGAAAGTACTTGTCGAAGCCCGACACCATCAGCAGTTGCTTGAATATCTGAGGGGACTGGGGCAATGCATAGAAGTTGCCTGGCGACAGCCGGCTCGGGACGATGTAATCGCGGGCGCCTTCCGGCGTCGACTTGATCATCATCGGCGTTTCGATCTCGAAGAAGCCGTGCTCGTCCAGGTAGCGGCGAACCGTGAACCCCGCGCGGTGGCGCAGTTGAATGTTCTGCTGCATCTTCGCCCTGCGCAGGTCGAGATAGCGGTACTTGAGCCTCACGTCCTCGCTGGCCTTCGGGGTGTCCATCTCGAACGGCGGAGTCTTTGCTTCGTTCAGTATGAACAACTCCTGACCAATGATCTCCACGCGGCCGCTCTTGATGTTTGGATTGATCTTCTCCTTGTCGCGCATCACGACTTTGCCGACGATTGCAACGACGTACTCGCCTCGGAGTTCTTTCGCCCGGCGATGGGCGGTGGCGCCCTTCTCTTCATCGAAGACGACCTGAACGATCCCTTCCCGGTCGCGCAGGTCGATGAAAGTGAGTGGGCCGAAATCGCGGCGCCGGTGAACCCAGCCCATCAGGGTGACTTTTTCGCCCGCGTGCTCCGGGCGAAGCTCGCCGCTGTAGTGAGTTCGTCTCAGGTTTCCCAGGGTGTCTAACATGGTAAATGCTGAACGATGAGAGATGAAGTGATGAACGAGTCAACGATTCAAGTGCTCATCGGTCACCGTTCATCGCTCCTTTAGATATTCTATGAGTTCGGTTTCCCGCAAGTTTCTTTGCTCGCCGCTTGCCATGTCGCGCAGGACGTAGGCGCCGCTCTTGATCTCATCGTCCCCGGCTATCAGGGCAAATCGAGAGCCGAGGCTGTTGGCCACTGCGAGCGACTTCTTCAGCTTGCGCCCTTCGAGGTCGACGACCAGGCTTATACCAGCGGCGCGGAGCCGGCGCGCAAGCGCAAACGAATGTCTCCTGGCCTCGTCGCCGATGTAGGCGATGTACAGAGCCGGCGCGGCTGCTTCAGGGTTCACGCTCGTTTCGGGAATGCTCAAGACCATGCGCTCGACTCCGAACGCGAAGCCGAAGCCCTTCATCGGGCGGCCGCCCAGCATCTCGGACAACCCATCGTAGCGCCCCCCGCCCACTATCGTGTTCTGGGCGCCCAGTTGTGATCCGGTAATCTCGAACGCCGTGCGCATGTAATAGTCGAGTCCCCGCACGAGCCGGGGCGTAATCGTGTACTTAATGTCGCGTTCGTCGAGCATTTCCCGAAAAGAGTCGAAGTGAGCGCGGCACGGCTCGCAGAGCATGTCGGTGATCGCCGGCAGTTCATTGAGCACGTGCTGGCACGACTCCTCTTTGCAGTCGAGCACCCGCAATGGATTTGAATCGTATCGCTGATTGCAGTTCGAGCAGAGGTCGCCGAGCCTCGATTTGATGGCGCCCTTCAAGCTTTCAACGTAAGCCGGCCGGCAGTTGCCGTCGCCGATCGAGTTTATCAACAGCTCGGCATCGGTAATTCCCAGACGCTTCATGTAGGCGTCGAGCATCTCGATGACTTCTGCCTCGATTGCGGGATCATCGCTCTGACCAAGTACCTCGACGCCGATCTGTGAGAACTGCCGGTATCGCCCTTTTTGAGGGCGCTCGCGACGGAACTGCGGTCCGATGTAGAAGAGCTTGGTGAGGCCGGGCTGATTGAACAAGCCATGCTCGTTGTAAGCCCGAACTACGGGAGCCGTGGATTCGGGTCTGAGCGATATCGATTCGCCCTCGCCGTCGCCGAACGTGTACATCTCTTTGTTCACGTCGGTGTCGGTCCCCACGCCGCGCTCGAACAGTTCGGTGCGTTCGATGATCGGCGTGCGAATCTCCGCGAAGCCATAGAGGTGGAAGACTTCGCGCGCGGCCCCTTCTACCACCAGCCAGCGCTCGACCTGTGCGTCGACCTTCTCGGCGAAGCGGGCGGGAAGAATGTCTTGTGTGCCTCGGACCTTGCTAATCATTTCAATTCCGGATTTGAGCTGTGAGTGCCGGCCTTTGATCGACCGCTCAGGACTGAGCACTCCGCTTCCCTGCTGCCTCAGACAGATAGGTGTTCTTGTACTCGATATAATTCTTCCAATGCCGATCTATGCGAGCGATCTCTTCTTCGGTGACTTCGCGGCGAACGCGCGCGGGCGAGCCCATCACCATCGATCGGGGAGGTATCACCGTGCCCGGTGTAACCAGCGATCCGGCCGCGATGAACGACTCTTCTCCGATAGTCGCATCATCGAGCACAATTGCGCCGACACCAATTAACGCGCGATCCTTGACCGTACAGCCATGAAGCACCACTCCGTGTCCGATGGTCACAAAGCTGCCGATTATGGTCGGGTAGAGACCGTTGGTTACGTGTATGACCGTTCCGTCTTGAACGTTCGTGTTCTCCCCAATCCTGATATGGTAGACGTCGCCGCGGATCACGCAGTTGAACCAGACGCTCGAGTGCTCTCCGATGTGCACATCTCCGATTATCTGAGCGCTGGACTCGATAAATGCGGTTGCCGCTATTTGCGGCTCGATGCCTTTGTATGGCCGTATCATGATCTATGCGCCCATCGGATCAGTCCACACAGTTGCGCGATGTGAGCGAAACCTCCATGAGTATCTCATTGCTGCTTTGCGCTGCCATCTGAAAAAGAATCACGTTACCATGCGCGTCTAGAGAGTAGCAAGGTGAGGCTCGGAAGGGGTCTAGAGGATCTGGGTGTGGTTGAAAGTGGACTAAGTTCGATTGAAAGTGGGACTAAGTTCGATGAAGACCTGAAGGAGCAGCCACGAATTACGCGAATTCCACGAATCTACCACGAATGATTGAACTAACCATTCGTGGTAGATTCGTGGAATTCGTGCAATTCGTGGCTGCGCCTTCAGGTACAGAAGTTGACACTCCGGGACGGCTCACTTAGGATCACATCAATGCTGTTTGCGAGTGGACTGAGGGTTGGCGAATCTGCCACTGCTAATCGCCCTGGCCGAAGGCGAACTCCTGGAATGGCTGGTCCGGCGCTCCTGGTCGTGGCTGGACTCCTGGCGGGCTGCGGCGGAAAACCGTTTAATGTGAAGCCGCGCCCCAGTCTGAGTAAGCCGGACTATGGCGCCTCGGGCCAGATCGATGGCGTGGGGATACAGGCAGAAGCGATAACGGATGAAGACTACTTGTATGAGATCTTCGACGCGAATCTGATCCAGGCGGGAGTCTATCCGGTGCGTATCAGGATGACAAACAACGGTTCGGATCCGCTCGAGTTGAAGAGGGCGAAGTTCGGAATCAAGTCGGGAGCCGGAAAACCCTTCCGAGTGGCAGAAGCGCGCCGAGCCTATAAGCGCTTGATTTCATACTACGAGCTTTCACTCTATAACAAGGATGGGTACAAGCGTTCTTTGAGCGACTTCAAGTCGCACGCGCTCGATACCGACTCCCCGCTTGGACCGGGCGATTCGCGCGATGGGATTCTGTTCTTCCTGCTGCCGGCGGAAGTTGCCCGCGAAGGCGGGTTGACCTTTGAAGCGGCGCGACTCAACAGCAGCCAGGCCAGGACCGGTTCGAGTCTGGAGTTGAAGCTGAAGTGAGGCAAGTCATCTTGAGGTGGGCCTTATGAAAAGAGTTCTGTTGTTTTGCCTGTCGTTACTTCTGGGTTGGTCGTTGAGCGGGCCGGTCCAAATGGCCTCGGTTCCGCAGCAGCAATCGAAACAGGAGACCTTTCGAAATCCGGCGATGGAAGACCAGGATGAATTTCATCAGGCGCTCAACAATGGCCGGGTTCTCATGCACGATGGTGACGTTGACGGCGCGGTCAAGGAGTTCAGGAAAGCCGCGGGGTTGAAGAACGGACAGTGCGCTGAGTGCTTCAACTTCATAGCCCAGTCGTATTTCGCGAACGGCAATTACAAGGACGCGGCAATCGCCTACAAACAGACGATTGCTCTCAAGCCTGACAATGAAGCCGAGTTGAACAACGCGCTCGGCGTCAGCATCTATCTCCAGAACGACAAGAAGACGCTTGAAGAGGCGGTTGCAGCATTCAATCGCGCGATTGAACTGAGCGGCGGTAAGCTGGTCAAGGTTTATTACAACCTCGGCTATGCGCTTCTGAAGCTTGGAAGAGACGGGGAAGGCAAAGCTGCTCTGACCAAATATCTGGAAGTTGATCCGGGGACGAATACGGCTACTGAAGTGCGCGCTCTGATTGCGAACCCGCGAATGGTGAACGAGAGATTTGCACCTGGTTTCAAAGTCAAATCCTTCGCGGGCGGTGATCTGTCCCTCGAGAAGTATAGAGGCCGGATAGTGCTGCTCGACTTCTGGGCGACGTGGTGTGGGCCGTGCAGGGTCGAGATGCCCGAGACCAAGAATCTATGGAAGAAGTTTGGCGGCGATAACTTCGTCATCATCGGCGTGAGCCTCGATCGGAACGCCAAGGCGCTTGAGAGCTACTTGAAGAAAGAGGAGATCGGCTGGCCTCAGTATCTGGACGAAGGCGGAGATATCGCCCGGCTCTATGGTGTCCGGGGAATCCCCCACACGGTGTTGATAGACCAGAACGGCATCGTCCGCTGGGTTGGATATCGCGGCGGAAAGCTTGAGAGTAAAGTCGAGGATCTGGTGAACAAGCTGCGCAAACAAGGTGGCCCGACCGGACAGTAAGGATTGCGGATTGCGGATTGCGGATTGCGGAATTTTAGGAGGTCGTCTCGAGGAGTTTTCTCAGCGCAGCGTCTCTCATCAAATCCACGGGTGCTTTCTTTCCGGTCCATAGCTCGAACTGAGCGCCGGCCTGAGCGACCAGCATCTCAATACCACTAATCGTTAGGCATCCCATGCTTCGCGCGTCCTGCAAGAAGCGCGTCTCGATCGGATTGTAGACGAGATCATAAGCGGCTATTCGATTGCGCAAGAATGCGCGCGGGATTGGGCTGGCGTTTTCGCTATGTCCGCGCATTCCAATCGGCGTCGTGTTGATCACGATAGAAGCATCGCTCGACCCGAGCCCTCCAACAGGTTCAAGAGTCACGGCGAACTCGTTCTCCAGCGGCTTCGCTTTCTCGAGATCGCGGACAAAAAGGGTGACGCGGGCGCCGCGATCCAGCAACCCATACACAACTGCTCGCGCTGCTCCACCCGCGCCAATCACCGCGCAGCTTTCACCCTTCAGCGCGCAGACTCTCTCCAACGCCTCCAGCGCTCCGCTGGCATCCGTGTTGTAGCCCGTCGATTCGCCATTGGTTATTACAACCGTGTTGACCGCGCCGATCTTACGAGCAGTCGGGTCGAGGCTGTCGAGGCAAGACAGTACCGCCGTCTTGTGCGGGATTGTCACGCTGAAGCCGCGCAGGTCCCAATCGATCTCGCGGCTGCCGGGTCTGACATAGCGAGTGAAGAACTCAGCTACATCGTCGACCTCGATGGGTAGATAGACGCAGTCGAGCTCGAGCGCCTTGAACGCCGCATTGTGCATCGCAGGAGAAACGGAGTGCGAGACCGGCCGCCCGATTATTCCTGTGATCTTCGTATTGCGCGAGAGATCGTTGATGCGATAGACCTCGCTCAGTTCGTAGCAGCTCAGCTGTCCCGGAGCGCTCTCTCTGCCAACTCCGAGTGAGCCGTATGTCAGAAAACACCCTCGGCTCGGGGCGAGGACTCGGGTGATCAGGCCGGGTTCCTGCATCGCCAGCGCAATGAGAATCCGCCCTTCGATAGCGGCGCGATCTAGCAAGCTGAACATGGCAAGCGAATCCGCGACGTTGTTTGCGCGCGTGACGATCTTATGGACGGCTGCCGGCAGAGCGGTGAGCCTATCATAGATGGCGTCCAGATCGACGGGAGTCTCGTCGAAGTTGTGATACGAAACGATGAGGCGGGAGAGATCGGGTGAAAGTTTGGCGGCTTCAGCGTACACTGAAGCTTCGATGTCGGCGTAGTCGGCCATCCGCCGCGCGCCCTCCACCAGCAAGCGCAACCTGATGGAGTCTTCGACGAACTGTTGGCCACCTTCTGTTACAGCTCGGCAGGTGATGATGACCGGGACAGATTTGTCTTCGAGCAGTGGGCGGAGGTTGTCGGGATTGGTGAAGTCGAAGTCTCGAAGGTAATCGAGGCGAAGCTCGATAAGGTCCGCGACTCTGCCGGCGTGACCCACGGCGGTGCGCGCCGCTTCGACCGTCTGTTCCGTGATGACGGCACAGATTCTGCCGGGCTTGGTTCGCGTCATGCCCATACCTGCCAAGAAACAAAGAACACCAGGTCCCTAAAGAAGATTCAATCCTGGTCGCGATGCCGTACACACAGTTGCGTCTAGTGCGTGTCTTCATCGAACGCATACAAAACCGAGGACAGAAATCGCACACCCACGACCGGCAACAATCCGACCACCCACTAGCCCACGCCGAGA
>JBGPFL010000174.1:0-8032 GCA_041483295.1 Blastocatellia bacterium
GAAAAGGTCTCGGGTTTAAGGTTTCGAGTTTCGGGTTTAGAGTTTCGGGTTTCGCGGATGGCTAGAGTGCCAGAAAACATTAAACCAGAGACCCGAAACCCAAAACTCGAAACCCGAAGCTCTAAACCCTTCAGGGTGCGTGAAAACGATTGACACCAAACGAGCCCAGTGTAAAATGTAACAACGGCCAGTCCCCATATTAGTGGATTTCTCCCCCGGTGCACCCCAGAGACCATATTATCGAATGTATTCTCTCTATAATGTACTGAATAGTCAGCACGGCGATGAGTTCGCGCCCGTGAGGTGCACGCAGCAGACGATACTGCGGCTGGTGCGTTATTTCGAAGACGTAGTGACCGAAAACAAACTCTCGGCTCTGGTGATTCAAGGGCGCTGCCTGGATGGCAAGGAGCCATCCAGAGAGGTCGAGCGACTCGGCAGACTCACATCTACTGCCAGGCATCTCTATTTCCTATCGTGGGAGGAGGGTTGCGGCCCTGAGAGATGGAGTCCGGAGACTTCCTCTAAACTGACACTCCTTCAAGAGAAGAACGACGACAACAGAGAGCCAGGTCCGTTTGTCCTGGTCATGGACCCGCGTTTCTGCGGGCTGCTTGCCTCCCACGCCTTCCTCAACGAGTCGGCCGCCCACCCAACAACCTTCGAGATGATATGGACGTTTGAGCCAAACGTTGTCTTCACCGCGATCCAGTACCTGATGGCTCGCATAAACGCGCAGAAGCCGGATGAACGTGCTCAATTCGAGACGCTGCTCAACGCCTCGACTGCGCACAGCCCGTCGCTCAGGCTCGCATTGTCGCTGACGACAAAGCTCACGATGCTGATGCAGAGGCAGAACGAACTCGAGATGGCAACCAATCGCATAGGCTCGGCTATATCGAGCACTCTGGAGCTTGAACCGATGTTGGATTCCGCGGTTGGAGAAGTAGGGCGCGCTCTGAAAGCCCATCGCGCGGCTCTCGCGCTCTGGAGGGACGGCACGAGCAAGCCCGAAAGCATTAACATCTACGAACGGCCCGAAAAGGATCATCCCAACAACCTCGACGCCGGCTCTCACAGGGATTCCGCTCACACCAACGGCCGTGGCAACAGGGCCGGTCATGAAAGCGATCCCTCCAGCTTGACGATACCCGGACCGCTCGAGGTCCCGATCACTTACCGCAACGACATAATCGGCGTGCTCGCCGTCGAGGACGATACTCCGGGCCGTGACTGGGAAGACGAAGAGGTACTGATGGTCAGGACGGTCTCGGATCAGCTCGCCATTGGAATCTCACACGCCCGCCTCTTTAAACAGGTGCAGACTCAAGCGATGACCGATGGACTCACCGGCCTGTATAACCACCGGCACTTTCAGGAGAGCCTCGAACGCGAGATCAACCGCGCCGACCGCAATGGCCACACCCTCTCCCTCATACTATTGGACCTCGATCAGCTCAAGAAGATCAACGACGTGCACGGCCATCGCTCAGGCGATGCCGCGCTTCGTCACGTCGCCGAAATCATGTTGAACAGCGTTCGAAATGTGGACGTATGCGCCCGCTACGGCGGGGAAGAGTTCGTCGTCATCCTGCCTCAGTGTGGTCGCGAAGACGCTCTCGAGGTCGCGGAGCGTCTCCGCGAAGCCATCGCCACTTCGCCTCTACCCAAAGTCGGACAGATAACGGCAAGCCTCGGAGTCGCGACCTACCCCTCCGCCGCCAAGAGCAAGGAAGATCTCATCGAGATGGCGGACAAAGCCATGTATCAGGCCAAGTCAGACGGGCGAAATAAGGTTCGCTCCCTGGCGCTTGACCCCTTTGCGAGCATCAATCTCTAAACTGCCGTTTCTCGTTTATCGTTTCTCGTTTCTCGTTCGAGCTTCGATAGTGGCAGTCTGCTCGGGATGAGCGCCGCGCCTTAGCGGCAACGATAAACGACAAACGAGAAACCAGAAACGCGAAGCGTTACTTCGCGGAGTTCCGCCTGGCAATTATCCCGCGGATGAACTTCAGATTGACCGTCATATCGTTCTCGACTGACTTCGTAGGGCTATCCGTTTCAAGCTCGGCCCACTGATCGAAGCCGATGTCGGCCAGCGCGTCAACAACCGCGGTGAAGTCGATCTTGCCCTGACCCATAAAGTTCGGATTGTCTTTGAGGTGGACTTCGCAAATACGGTCGCGCCCCAGCCAGCGAATCTCCTCTAAAACGTTGAAGCCATTGTTCGTCGAGTTGCCGACGTCGTAATAGGTCAGCACCGCTCGCGACTTCGCGCGCTCCATTATGCGTACATTGTCTTTCGCGGAGATGGTGTCCTCGAGACCCAGGATGATCTTTGACTTTTCGGCCGCCGGAGCGATCTCTCGCAGAGCGTCTCCGACGTAATCCATCTCGGCTTGCGTCTGCAGCGCCCCGCGGCCAAAGAAAGGCAGCAGGATGACCTTGACTCCGAGGTTCTTCGCGATTGGAATAGCGTCCGATACCCAACGTTGGCCGAGCGGGTCCGACTTGAGATAGTTGCGATGTAGTATGTTCAAACAGACCGATGCCAGCGGCAAACCTACCCGCCTGGACTCGGCCGTGTAGGCTGCTTGTACCACCGGGTCAGCCAGAGGGAGCTTCTCGGCTCCGACGCCCAGGCTCACCTGAACGCCATCGAACCCCAATCTCTTGGCCAGCGAAATCGCGTCGGTCTTGCCCTCCTGCCGAAGGTTCCAGTCCGTAACGCCGACTTTGAACTTCACCCCTCTGCCGGCAGCATAGGACAATAGCTTCTCATGCGATCCGAACGCGGCCGAGGCCAGGCCTGCCGCACCCGCTCCCAGAAACCAGCGACGGCTTATACTCATATCCGACTCATCCTCTCAGGCTATTTGATTATTGGAGTGACGGTTACCTTGCGGAACCAGACCTTGCCGTGGTCGCCCTGCAACATGATCGGTCCGGGCGAGGCTTCGTTGCTGTCGAGCGCGCCGCCGGTGATCCCGTCGATTTCAACGTTGTCGTGCGCCGTCTTGCCGTTCAGCGTTACCGTGACTCGATTGCCGACGATTACCGCCTCCATCACTTGCCATTCGCCCGCCGCCTTACTCGCGTTAACAGCCGGCGCGACGCGGCTGTAGATCGCCATATGGCCGTGAGTCTCAGCCGGTTTGCCGAAGTCGTCGAGCACCTGCAATTCGTACCGTCCCCGCAAGTAGATTCCACTGTTGCTCTTCTCCTCCAGCTTGTACTCGCAGTGAATCTTGAAGTTGTTGAACTTCTGTCTGGACACCAGGTTGTTAGCGCCGGCGTCGTTGGTCATCACGCCATCAACCAGCCGCCAGCCCATTGGCTTGCGCTTAGCCTGCACGTCCCAGCTCGCCACTGTCTTGCCGTCAAAGAGTTCGACCGGCTTGCCGAATGTGTGCTTCGCGTTCGCATCATACTTGCCCCACCGCGGCGGACGGACCCCGATCCATTTGACGCTCTCGCTGCCGGATGTCACCTCCCCCATCAGCTTGCCTCCAACCACTCTGGCCCGATGTGTCTGTTTGCGACCCCCGGATCCGCTGACATCGAATACCAGCTCACCATTTTCGATCGAGATGGCAGGCAGTTTGTATACGCTTCCACTCCGGTTGAGGAAATAGCCCACGAGGGTACCGCGCTCCTTCTTCACTTCGAGCCAGTAGACCGAGTCCGCGTTCTTTCCAGTGCCTGTAATGTCCCACTTGCCGAGAAATGCGCCCTCCTGGCCAAACGCCGGCACAGCGCAGGCGACTGCAACCAGAAGCTGCAAGAGTCTCTTCATTTCATCTCCTCGTATGCGAAGCGTTTGTCGTTTCGCGTTGGTGCCTCGAGATTGGCAGTCTGGGAGGAGCGCCGCGACTTAGCGACAACTCGAAACGGCAAACGCGAAACTTGCGGCCCCAGTGTAGTCACTGCCCGCCGGTTTGCGCAACCCGGAAAGGAAATTCGAAATGCGGATTGGGGATATTCGAATTTCGAATTTCGCATCATTTCGCATTTCGCATTTCGCATTTCCTTCCGCTATGATGTACCGGCGAAGACGAGACATCAGCCGGGCCCTTAGCATCATAAACATTCATTAGAGGATTGAAAGATGGAGGTCAAAGACAAGGTCGCTATAGTTACCGGAGGAGCAAATGGTATCGGGCGTGCTCTTTGCCGGCGCTTAGCTGCCGGTGGGGCCAGGGGCGTGGTGGTCGCCGACATAGACGATCGAGGCGCAACGCAAGTTGCCGGCGAGATCGACGGCCTGGCCATAGCAGTCGACGTTAGTGTCGAGGCAGACATAGTTCGTCTCGTCGAACAGGCGAGCGCGCGGTTCGGACCCGTCGATCTGTTCTGCTCTAACGCGGGCATTGGTCTCAACGGCGGTCCGGAAGTCTCGAACGATGACTGGGAGCGCATTTGGCAGATCAATGTGATGGCTCATGTCTACGCCGCCCGCGCGGTGCTGCCGGACATGCTGAAGCGAGGGGAGGGCTACCTGTTGAACACTGCGTCGGCTGCGGGACTGCTCACCCAGATCGGTTCGGCGCCCTACGCCGTAACCAAGCACGCCGCTGTAGCCCTCGCCGAATGGCTCTCGATCACCTACGGCGATGCGGGCATCAGGGTCTCGTGCCTCTGCCCGCAGGGCGTGCGCACCAACATGCTTCGCGAGGCAGAAGAGAGCGGAACCGGGTTCCTGACCGAAGGCGCACTGGATCCCGAGGAGGTCGCCGAGATCGTCGTCGCGGGACTCAAGGAGGAGCGCTTTCTCATACTGCCGCACCCGGAAGTGGCCGAGTACGTGCGCCGCAAAGCAGGAGATTATGACCGGTGGCTCCGGGGCATGCGCCGCCTACAAGACAAAGTTCAGGGCCTGCCGTAGGACGCACGCTTCCAGCGTGCGGGCTTGCGGGATGCGCACGCTGGAAGCGTGCGTACCCACCGGTTGCAGGGGTTCGCCGCCTAGAGGTTCGAATCTCTCAGACACTCAACAGTCCCGAATCGCCGAGCTCATAAAGAGAACTCAATGAAGAACGACTTAATTGTCCGAGCCGCAAGAGGCGAAACCGTCGAACGAACTCCAGTCTGGATGATGCGACAGGCGGGACGCTATCTGCCGGAGTACCGCAGCGTGCGTGCCAGCACTGACTTCCTGACTCTGTGCAAGACTCCTGAGCTCGCCGTCGAAGTGTCGCTCCAGCCCTACCGCATCCTCGACGTAGACGCGGTAATCATGTTCAGCGACATTCTGATTCCCGTCGAGGCCATGGGCCAGGAAGTGCGGCTCACTGAACAGAAGGGGCCGGAGTTGCCGGACCCTATTCGCACCCGCCGGCAGGTCGATGCTCTCATTATTCCAGACCCGATCGAGAAGACCGGGTTCGTGATGGAGATCCTCCGCACCCTGAGAAGCGAATTGGACGGACGCGTGCCGTTGATCGGATTCGCGGGAGCGCCGTGGACCCTGGCAGCCTATATGGTCGAAGGCGGCGGCTCGAAGAACTACGCAGAGGTGAAGCGCATGATGTTCGCCGAGCCGGCCACTCTCCATTCTCTGCTCGATAAGATCGCCGACACGGTGATTCTATACTTGAATGCGCAGATCGAAGCCGGGGCTCAGGTCATCCAATTGTTTGACTCCTGGGCCGGCGAACTGGCCCCCGCGGACTATGAGCAGTTCGCGCTTCCTTACGAACGAAAAATACTGGAATCGCTCAACCGCGAAGCAGCACCCTCGATCCTGTTTATCAACGGGAGTGGAACGCTTCTCGAGAAGATGGCTCGCAGCGGCGCGGACGTGTTGAGCATAGACTGGCGGACAGACATCAGAGAGGCGCGCGCCCGCATTGGCGATAAGCTCACAATTCAGGGCAACCTCGACCCCTGCGTGCTGCTTTCGACTCCCGATGTGGTGACGGCAAAGGCGCGCGAACTGCTGGAAGCGGGAGGGGGTCACAGGCATATACTGAACCTCGGGCACGGGATCTTGCCGATGACGCCGGTTGAGAACGCGCGGGCCTTCATTCAAGCAGCGAAAACAGCGAGGGCCTGACGCCCTGACCTGTAGTCGGACAAAAAGGGGGCATGCATAATGGCAAGAATGAACTTACCATCGACTGACAATTCGGACGTGGCAGCGGAATCGCGATTGCTAATGCAGAACGAGGCTCGTGCGAAACTGGAGTCGCTCATAAAGGAACAGGGCGTTAAGGCTCTTGATATCGAACTCCTCCGCACGATGAGCACCGTATGGCCTGAGGATGAGACCGTCGATGAGTTCCTCGCAGCCAGGGATCATTGGCGGGGGGAGACCACTCGCAGGGAGATACCGCTGGTCTGACCGTCATCTCGGAAACTGCGCCGTGATTGCGGCGATCCAATGAAGGCGTGCGAGTTTTGAATGGCTGAATCAAGCGCAAGCAACAATCGAATCGGAGTGCTGCTGTTCAATCTCGGCGGGCCGGAAAAGCTCGAGGATGTGAAGCCGTTTCTGTTCAACCTCTTCTCCGACCCTGACATCATTCGCCTGCCCTGGCGGGCGTTGCAGAAGCCGCTCGCCTGGCTCATCGCGACCCAGCGCCAGAAGAAATCGCGAGGCTATTACGCACAGATCGGAGGCGGATCGCCGCTTCGCCGCATTACTGACGAGCAGGCCCAGGCCCTGCAAGCGGCCCTCGGCGAGCGTGGCCTCGATGCAAAGGTCTATGTCGGCATGCGCTATTGGAACCCGTTCATAGAAGAAGCGCTCGATCAAGTAGCCCGCGATGGCATCACCCAGCTCGTCGTGCTTCCTCTCTATCCACAGTATTCTCTCGCCACCACCGCGGGAAGCCTGAACAGGATGAATGAGATCCTCGGCGATAACGGCCGCCGCAAGCCGGGCATCAAAGTGATAAACAACTGGCACGATGACCCTACCTACATCGCGGCGCTTGCGCGAACCGTCAGCGAGGAATTAGCCCAGTTTCCGATCCAGGATCCGTCGCTCACTCACATAATCTTCAGCGCCCACAGCGTCCCGGTCAGCTACATCGAAGCTGGCGACCCTTACCTGGAGCAGACTCAGCAGACCGTCCGTCTGGTTATGGAAAAGCTGGGAAGCGAGCGCCCACATAGTCTCTCGTTTCAGAGCAAGGTCGGACCGGTTAAGTGGCTTCGACCTTCAACGGACGAGACGCTGAGAAGGCTCGCGACCGAGAAGACCTCGCAGGTTTTGCTCGTGCCTGTCAGCTTCGTCTCTGAGCACATCGAGACACTATACGAACTGGATATTCTCTATCGCGATGTCGCCGAAGAGGTGGGTCTTCCTAGCTATCGCCGCTCTCCCGCTTTGAACTGCCGGCCCGACTTCATCGACGCGCTTGCAGGTTTGGTGGCGAGGAGGATCAAGGATGTCAGCGATAAGAGTTGAGACCAGGGCTCCACTGGGTACGCATCGCTTCCAGCGTGCGTGCGGCAAGCCTCCTCGTTGAAACATCGGAGCCGTCAGTCACCGATATGGAGTGGAACTTCAGAGAGGCAGTCGTGATTGGAGCGGGCATCTCAGGGTTGTTATGCGCCTATCGCTTGAAGACCCTGGGAGTCGATGTGGCTCTGATCGAAAAGTCCGATTGCGTCGGCGGCGTCATTCAAAGCGAGCGGATCAACGGCTACCTGATCGAGCGCGGGCCGAACAGCTCGCAGGGCACCGAAGAGCTGATGGCGCTTGTCGAAGAACTCGGAATAACCGGCGAAATTGCTGAAGGCGACCCAAGAGCGCCCGCGTTTGTCTGTTTCAACGGCCGGCTCCACCCAGTCCCCGCGGGACCCGGCGCATTCATCAAGAGCAGTCTGCTGAGCGCTCGCGGCAAGCTGAGGATTCTTGCCGAGCCATTCGTCAGAACCCGACGCTCAGGCGAAGAGGAGAGCGTATACTCCTTCGCCTACCGGCGAATCGGCAGAGCAGCGGCCGAGCGAATAGGTGCACCCTTCGTGTCGGGGATCTACGCAGGCGACGCCCAAGCGCTCAGCGTACAGGCCGCGTTTCCGC
>JBGPFL010000175.1:0-8029 GCA_041483295.1 Blastocatellia bacterium
ACTCCGAAACAGATCGCGTTGCTCAATCGCGGAGCGCTCGACATGGTGCCGGGTCCCGTCCTTCAGGAGGCCCTCGCCAAAGCGCCGGCTCCGGTGCGGGCGACCCTCGAGGCCGAAGCCGCTCTTCGGCGGATGCTTACAACCGGGAGCTCCACCTTCGCTGAGATGGAGCGAGTGGCGGTGCTGACCGGAATGGCCCCGCTCGGGGAAGGCAGCAGGAACGTACCTTCGGGCAAATGGTCGCTTCACCCCGACGGATACTACGTCAGGTACATACCGAGCGGCTACAGTTCAACTCGCCTTGAGATTTGGGTCCCGGAGGGGAGCAAGGCGGCAGGCCGGGAGTTCGATCCCGCGTTGCACGTTGCCGTTCCAGGTAACACGGCAAGACAGCGGCTCATTCAGTCGGGCCGAGTACACCCATAGGAATGCGAAATGCCAAATTTGCGATGAATTTCGCATTTCGCCGCACTTCGAATTTTGCATTTCGCATTTCCTCATGGAACGTACACCGCGTAGCCCCGTGGAGGAGCCCAAAAGTCGGCCCAACCGGTCGCTTCTGTCTGTTTCTCCTGCGGAACCCCAAGATCGTCGCCGCCTCTCCAGGCGACGGGAACAAGCCTCGTATTTCGCCATTGTGTCTGGACCCAGGTCCCGCTCCATTTCCTGCTCGTGTTCAGGATGAAGACCAGACCTTTCTGACTGCCCAGACCATTCCGTTGCATTATGTACAGATCATCAGCGATATGCAGTATCGAGGTGCCGCCCCCCGCATAGTTCTCATGTACACTGATCAGTTCCGCGATGCCGCTCACGCTGCCCGGCTGTCCAAGTCCCCAGTTGTAGTAGTCTTGCCAAAAGACGCACGGATAGCCCTCGTGCGTAAGGATGAATGCATAGGCCAGCATCTTGTCTGAAACGATCGAATCGCTTCGTACCACGTCGTGGTTCTCTACAAAGGTGACGGCCTCAGAGGGTCTATCGCTCAGTAGCGTTCCTCGCTCGACAAGGTTCTTGAGACTGTATCCGTCGAGCTGGCACATGTCTTTCAGTCTGTACCGCAACGGAAAATCGAAAGCGCCCACCGGGTTGTCCGACCACGCATTGGCTTCATCCAGCCAGTCGTTTATTGCCCGTTCACTGTCCCAGCACTCGCCGACGCCATACGGTTTGTAAGGCTTTTCATTCTTGATGCCTCTCAATTCCTGGATCGCGCGCACCATCCACCCGCCGTAACCCTTCACGCAATCGTATCTGAAGCCGTCAAACCCTATCTCTTCAATCAGCCAGCTGGCATATTCGAGAAGCTCGGTATAAACGCGCGGATTCCTGTGACAGAGGTCGGGCATGTCACCGAAGGTTTCCCTGTCCCATGTTTCATAGCGAGCCGGATGAAAGCACTCCCAGGTTCTGGGAAACTTTCCGCTCTTCGGGTTGAACCGTGTCCACCTGTTCTTATTGTCAAGCGGGTTAGTCTCTTCAGAGTCGGCGCCGTTATTATGGTTCAGGACAAGATCGGCATACACTTGCATCTCCTCTGCATGCGCAGCGCGAATCAGGTCGACCAAGTCACCCTTTGAGCCAAACCATGTCTTTGTTGATCCCTTCTGATCGATATCACCCAGATCGTAGTAGTCGTACGGATCGTAACCCATGGACATGCCTCCGATATTTGCTCCTTTATTGACAGGCGGCAGCCATAGCGCGGTAAACCCGGCGCTCCTTAGAGAAGAAACCTGGCGTTTGATATGTGTCCACCATTGATATTCTCTATCCTCCAGCTTAGGACAATCCCAGTAGAACGCTTGCATAATGACGCCCATGGTTGCCTCCTCTCCTCACGATAATCTTCAAAAGGTCTCGTAGATCATAAAATGCAAAGGGCAAAGAGCAAAGAGGAGAAAGCCGCTCCGCCTTGCCCTCTGCTCTTTGCCCATCGGATGCGTGTGCTGAAATCACCTCGTCGAAATTGATGCGAAGTACGTGTGGCGGGATCAACCCGAGGCTTACAGATTCCCGGAGTTGGACAAGGTCTCTTCTTCTACTTATGGCTTGAGGCGTTCTATGAAGTCCTGATCTTTTGTTCCCTGATGGCAGACTATACAAGATTGCTGGCCGCGCTCTTCAAGATCCGATACCAGCGCATAGGTCAATCCTCGATCCGACCACGTGATAACCTTTAACCCATCAATCGCGTCATAGTGGAATGTTATTCCCTTGGAGACTATTTCTTCTCCACCAGAAGGCTGAGTGACCGTCCCCGACGTTACCACGAGGCCGATCGGCCTTTTCCGCATTTCATAGGCCACATACGCCGCATAGTCGTTCTTGTATCCGACCAACCTCGCCCCTTCAAGGTCATACAGTTTCTCCTGTCCCGATGACTCCTGATAGTTCGGCAGCTTCAGGCTGAATGGGACCTTACCTGCGAACCACTCAGAGATCTCCTCGGGCACTTCAGAGGCGACCTCGAATGGCAGTTGACCCCGCAGATGTCGCTGATGAGTATCTACAGCCATCATCGCGAACTCAGAAGGAGGATTAGGAGGCCGATTGTTCTTCCGTTGAGTAAGGCTCAAGAGACCGATGATCCCGGCAACCACAACGACGGCGGTCAGGGCCAGGGCCCGGCGAGTAATCAGACCCGGGGCGTTCGATCCCGGTTGCAGGAGGAAGCGCCGTAGTCGCGAACGCAATCCCTGGGGGCCGGCCTGTGCAGCGCGCGCATCGCTAAGGACCTTTTCGACGCGCGCTCGAAGCTCCGGTCCGGCCAAATGAAGAGACTTGACGCCACGAATCATTTCGAGAAAACGCCGCTCGCTCGTGAATACCTGCAGACAGCCCTCGCAGTCGCTCAAATGAGCTTCGAGTGCGGCTCGTTCGCTGCCTTGTAACTCGTCATCCAGATAGAAGGTCATCTGGGCGCGCATTTCCTCACATTGATTCATACTTCATTCTCTCGAACTGTTCTGGTCGCGGCGGCGGCCTGACAGTCAGTCAGCATTACCCTGAGTTTCGCTCTCGCTCGGCCCAGACGAGACATAACAGTTCCAGCTGGACACCCGAGGATAGAGGCGATCTGCTGATAGCTGAATCCTTCGATCTCACGAAGCACTATTATTTCACCATATAGGCTGGGTAGGCTCTCAATCGCAGCGCGAACCTCCTGGCGCTCCAGCTTTTTCACGAATACCACGTGCGGATCTTTGGCCAGGGGGTCGAACCACTGGGCTCGGTCCTCCTCTTCCGCATCCAGCTCTACGAATCTGGGTCCGCTGTGCGAGCGCCGAAGCTGATTGATCCACGCATTACGCATAATGGCGAAGAGCCAGCTCTTGAGGTTGCTGTCGGGCGTCAAACGTCCGAACGCGCGCACGGCTCGAAGATATGTCTCTTGCACCAGGTCCTCAGCCTCCGTCCGGTCGCGGGTCAACGTCATAGCAAAGCCATAGAGCGCATCTATGTGCTCGAGAGCGGCCACACTAAGGATCGCGTTGCGATTGTCAGCTTCGCCCATTCCCCAGTCTTCTCGTTCTTTACTTCTCTCGGTAATAATAACACCTAACAATGCGATCTATTCCATACCTCAAGGATCTTTTGGCCATGGACTGCCCGGTCAACGATCCCGCAAACCGGAACGCCTTAGCAGAGTCTCGCGATCAGTGAACGGCTTTCAGGGCGCTGGCGGAAGAGGACCGCCGTTAAGACGCGGCAGTTGACTTGCTTCTCTGCCTATTCAAAGTAAGTTGTCAGATTATCGCGCCTCTGCCGATAGGTCAAAGGATTTTGGATTTTGGATTTGGAGGGCGGAATCCAAAATCTAATCCAAAATCCGTATTAGTACACCCACTGGGCAAAGAACTCACTCAAATCCCTGCCGCTCGACTCTTCCATGGTCCTTTGGAAGTCGGTGGTCGTCACCGACTAAGGCTTCTCGAAGACCGCGATCGCATTCGGCCAATCTACCGAGACTCTCAGATAGTGCAGTACTGACCCGCCGAGTGCGCCTTCAGTTCCTTTATCCATCCATTGAGCCATATACCTGTGGAACGCCGCATCAGGCTGCACCGTGAACCAAACCGGTCCTACGGTGAAACCTCCGACGGTGACTCGAGGCACTTCAATCATTGCGGTCCCGCTCAGCGTTTTAATGTTGTCGAGGGCGCGCCACTCCGGATGCCTGGTTCTCCACTTCTCAAACATCGATCTGGTCAGGAAGCTCGTAGCCCGGTTCGCCGGTCGCTTATCGCCGATCTGCTTTAGCGCCTCCTCAGACAATATGTTGGTAGCGCCGGTGTCAAACAGGAAGTCGATCGTCTCTCCGTCTATCTCAGCGGGAAGGCGCGCAAAATTGGCTAGGCGTCTGCCGGAACCACTTGTCTGAAATGCCAGCTTCACCTCATTCTTCATATCGTGCTTCGGCAGGTCGCCGGGCGCACGCCAAAGCAAGCGCTTGCCCGGATAGTCGAACGTCCATACCCGTCCTGCGAACCACTGCTGGCCGAGCATCCCGTCCTGATTTAAATGCAACGAATCATCCTGCTTTCGGGCCGCCAGGAATAAGTGGCCGCCCTCGGTTCCAAGCGGAGGGGGAATCAGCGCATCAGCCTTGAAGCGGGGAAGGAACGCAGCGCCCGAAGGCTCTCCGTCTCGATCCTTGCCTGGGAGTCCGGTCTTCTGAAGCTTGAGCCGCTCGACCGAATCATCAAAGAGAAACAACCCGCCGGCGGAATCAGTGAACAACACGAGCTTTGCGCCATCTTCGGTGACCGGCGTAGCCACGAAGCGATGTTCCTCATAAAGCGTTGGGATGATGATAGGCTTTCCCGGCTGAGGCTCGCGGGCCGGCGCCTTCGGCGGCGGTGTTTGCGCGAAGAGCGCACCGGCCAGGCAAAGTAATATGAGCAGGCAGAGAAGGGCGATCGCATTCTTCATTTGTTCTCTCCACAATCGGGAAACGGTAGTTTCTGCGCGAACAACTTACCCCAGGGCGGCAGCTTGCGCCAACCTGTTGATTGGGGTCAGCCCGAAGCGTTCCAGACTCACTTAGTTTCCTCCAACTCCCTGCCTTTTTCGCTCGATTCCCTTAGTGTCGCGAACGCCGTGGGCGGAGATGGGACATCGTCGCGCGCTCGTAGCGTGAGTTGCCACCAGCTCACATCATGCCAGCTTCCCAGCTTGTATCCGACCCCTCGATACACTCCGACAGGCTCGAATCCCAGCCGTGTATGCAATCCTATACTGGCTTCATTTGGTAACGTGATTCCTGCAAAGGCGCTGTAGTAACCTTGCGATCTCAGGATTTCGAATAGTCCGGTGAAAGATTCATATCAAGCAGAATCTTCATGGGACCACAAACGGCAGCTCGATCTCTTCCTATGCAGCCTCGTTTTCGCGAATCTCCTGCTCTATTTCGTCTCTGTGTGAGCGCACGTACGCCCAGGCGCTGGCCAGATCCTCAGCGCGCAACGAGGGATAGATTCGGAGCAGGTCGGACTCACTGGTCCCGAGTCTTCGCGCTTGCTCCAATAGCCAGACTGGGATCCTCGTCCGAACGACGCAAGGCTCGCCCCCCGGAAACGCCGGGATTTGTCTCTATGCCCGGAAATGCGTCGCCCAAATCACGCACTACCCATTGAAGCAGTTGAGCCTTTTCGGAGCGGCTCATGGCGGCTAGTAGCTTCTCCACCTCCTGAATCGCGCTCATTTTCACAACCTCAACCTGTCTTGGTATTGCTCAGGAGATGATTTCACACGTTCTCACTTACGGCAACGAACAAATTCAAAGTCCGGCTAATAACGCGGCGGCACTTCGACTCAACTGAACCTGCAGCCACAAACAGACGCCGACAAAGTCCGATGCCCCGCGAGACTGCATCTAGTAGCGGGCGAGGCCCAACACTCCCTCCACAATATCATCCACCTGAGGCAGGATCTCATCCTCCAGATCCGGACAATACGCAACGAACGTGTCCATCGCAGCCACTCGCCGCACCGGACCATCGAGATGCTCGAACAACTCATCGGCTATTCGCGCGGCGATCTCCGCCCCGAAGCCCCACGAACGAGTGTCTTCATGCACAACCAGAGCCTTGCTGGTCTTCTGGACGGATCGAGCGATGGCCTCCCAGTCGTATGGATTCAGGCTTCGAAGGTCGATGATCTCGACGCTCAAGCCCTGCTCCTCCGCCAATCTCTTCGCCGCTACGACCGAGCGCTGCACCGTCGCCCCATAAGTGATGATCGAGACGTCACTGCCCTCGCGGACGACTTTAGCTTTGCCGAATGGAATCATATAGTCGGGACCGGGATAAGGTCCCTTGTTGTGGGTCTGCCGGTACAGATGCTTGTGCTCGAGGAACAGCACCGGGTCGTCGCACCGAATTGCGGTTCTCAACAAACCGTTCGCATCCAGCGCCGTCGACGGCATCACAACTCTCAGCCCCGGAGTGTGAGTGAAGATGCTCTCGCCGCACTGGCTGTGATAGATCGCGCCGCCAGTCAGGTATCCGCCTATCGCCACCCGAATCACCATCGGGCACTTGAAGACGTTGTTGGAGCGCCAACGAATCAAGGGCACTTCGTCGCGCAGTTGCATCATCGCCGGCCATATGTAATCGAAGAACTGAATCTCGGGTACGGGCTTCAACCCGCGAATCGAGAGGCCAATCGCGCGGCCGACTATGGCGGCTTCGGCCAGCGGCGTGTTGTAGACCCGCGCGCTGCCATAGGTCCGTTGCAGGTTGTGAGTCACCTTGAAGACGCCGCCCTTGCCCTTCAATTCAGGCAGATTGGCTTCGCGGCTGCAGTCGGCCACGTCTTCCCCGAAGACGATTATGCGCTCGTCACGGGCCATCTCGTCCCTCAGGCAGGCGTTGATCAGATCGACCATAGTCTTCTGCCCGTCTTCCGTTGGCGCCGAGTCCTCGGTGTCGAACTCCCTGGATGTTGGATCGACATCTGGCGAATAGACATAGAGTGGAGCCGTATCGCGGGCAGGCCAGGCCGCGGCAACCGCCTCATCGGCGGCGCGGTCGATCTCGTGATCGACCTGCTCCTTGAGCGATGCAATCTCGCGATCAGTGGACAGCCCTTCGCTTATCAAATAAGCCGCGAATTTGAGAACCGGGTCTCTCGCGGTGTCGGCCTCGCGCTCGGCGCGAGGCCGGTACAACTTTTCGTCGTCAGAGAGAGAATGCGAGTAAGGCCTGATCACATGCGCATGAACCAATGCTGGCCCCCGACGCTTGCGGCAATAGCTCACGGCCCGCTTGACCACCGCATAACTGGCCAGCACATCGCACCCATCCACTTCCTCGATATAGAGACCGGGGAAACCGCTCACAAGCTTCGATATGCTGCCGCCCGCAGTTTGGACCTCGACCGGGACTGAGATCGCGTAGCCGTTGTCTTCAATCACGTAGATGACCGGCAGCTTCAAAATACAGGCCGCATTGAGCGATTCGAAGAACTCGCCTTCGCTGGTGGTGCCGTCTCCGGCGGACACGTACACGATCTCGTCGGGGTGAAAGCTTCCGAGGAGCGCTTCCGGATTGCCGATGAGCGGAGCCCGATAGATAGCCTCGGCTGAGCCGATCGCCTGCAGGAGCTGAGGCCCGGTCGCGGAGCCTCTGGTGACGATGTTGAGTTGCTTGCTTGACCAGTGGCTGGGCATCTGTCGAGCGCCTGAAGCCGGATCATCCGCGGCCCCGGTCGCCCCCAACAACATGTCTTTAGCGGTGACGCCGAGTGAGAGACAGAGAGCGCGGTCGCGGTAGTAGGGATAGAACCAGTCGTAACCTGGTTTGAGGACCTGCGCGGCAGCGACTCCTATCGCTTCGTGGCCCGCGCCGCTTATCTGGAAGAAGATTCGATTCTGGCGCTTGAGCTGAATCTCTTTATCATCGATCCGCCTCGCCATGTACATCATGCGGTACATGCCGAGCATGGTTTCGCGGTCGAGCCCGTGATATTGCTCTACTTGAGTCTGAACGGCCATCAGTCCTCCGATTGTGGATTGTCGATTGCG
>JBGPFL010000176.1:0-7968 GCA_041483295.1 Blastocatellia bacterium
ATTCTCGGCTCCCGGAGAGAGGATCTCGATAATAAGGTCGGGCGCTCCCGCGACTCTGTCTCCAGAGGCGATCTTATCGAGCCGCTCGTTGCTTATGTAGATGATATCGGGTATCACCCCGCTGAAGTCGCTGAATATCACTCCGGGTCCAGGCCAGACCTTGCCGATGGGGTTTTGTTCGAGGTAGTTGCCAAGAGCCAACGTGAACTTGAAGACGATCTGCTGATGGATCAGGCTGGGTGCTCGAGACACGAAGAGTTCTCCTTCGATGAGTTCGTAGCGGTTACCGTCTTCGGGCATAGAGTCCAGGTCCGCGATAGTTAAGAGAGGTTCAATCCTGGCAGCCATACTTGTTTCAAACTCCCTGGGTCAAGCTACCACAAAAGATTGCTTCATCAAAGCAGATCGGACGCGGGCTTTTCCTGCTAACAGGTCTGTTGCGTTGCTCTGATTGCGCATCGCGGTGTTATAATCCCGCCGCCCTGTTCGACCGTCTATTCGTGAGGCAAAGTCAGCAGAGTGCGAATCTCTTGATCTAAGGCGTGGATGAATTCCAAGCGGCTGGCTGCCATCTCCACAGCAATTCTTTGCTCGCTTCTTCTGAGTTGCCGACAAGGCGAAGAGAAGCCCAACAACACCGGCCCTATTCCCGTTGGCATCATCTCCTCGTTCACCGGAGCGGAGGCGAGATTCGGACAGGCTCACCGCAACGGCTACGAGATGGCGCTGGAGGAGATAAACTCGTCCGGCGGCCCGCTCGGGCGAAAGCTCGAGTTGATCTATTACGACGATACCTCGCGAGCGGAACCTGCGATGTCGGCAGTCGAGAACCTTGCGGAGAACTCGAGTGTCGCCGCGATCCTCGGCGCTTACACAAGCTCGTCAACATTCCCCGCGACCGCGGTCTCGGATCGATACCAGATTCCGATGATAGTGCCTACCGCGGTTACCGATGAGATCACGCGCCAGGGCTACCAGTGGGTCTTTCGCGTCTGTGCGCCGGCGGCGTCCTACGGCCAGGGAATGACAGACTTCTTGAAAGATGCTGCCGGCGCGACTCGCCTGGCGATAGTCTATGAGAACACCCAGTTCGGATCGAGCGTGGCACACGCGGCGCTGGAGAGAGCGCCGCTCGCCGGTATCGAGGTGGTTGCGTTCGAGGCATACGACGCAGGCGGCACTGATTTCACACCTTTGCTCACGCGAGTGAAGTCTGCTAATCCGGACGGCGCGCTGTACGTCTCGTACCTGGCCGACGCGACGCTGCTGATGAGGCAGTCGAAAGAGATCGACTTCAATCCGAAGGTCTTTACCGCAGGCGGTTCCGGGTTCTCATTGCCCGATTTCCTGAAGGGCGCAGGTGACACCGCCGAGTATACAGTCTCGATAACGCAATGGACTCCCGACGCAGGGTGGAGCGGGTCTCGCGAGTGGGCCGCGAAGTACAGGGCACGCTACAACAGCGAGCCGGGCTATCACGCGGTTCAGGCCTATGTCTCCTTGAAGATTCTTGCCGATGCAATCACTCGCGCGGGATCGTCCGGCCGAAGAGCGATAAGAGATGCCCTTAAGTCCACGAGCATGGATTCGATCTTCGGTCCAATCAGTTTTGACGAGAAGGGACAGAATGCTCATCCGGTCGCGATCACTCAGGTCTTGAACGGCAAGTTCGTCACGGTCTATCCGCCGTCGGTTGCAATGCGGCCGCCTGTCATTCCGACTCCGCCCTGGAGTGCTCGCAGTAATCAGCCCGGCGACACGGGTAAGGCGACTGCGGCTCAGGTCAACGACGTCTCCGGAACGCAGAAGTTTCTTCAGAGCGTCGCAAGCGGCCTGTTGACCGGCGGCATATACGCGCTGATCGGAATCGGACTGACAATCATCTTCGGCGTCATGCGAGTAGTGAACTTCGCTCACGGCGCTCTGGTGATGGTTGGGATGTACTGTACTTATTTCCTTTTTACTTACCTTCACATCGATCCCTTCCTGTCGCTGGTGGTGGTAATGCCGGCGATGTTCATTGTCGGCGCGGCCATAGAAAAGTTGCTTATCGACCCGGTATTGAAGGCCCCTGAGCGCAATCAGATTCTTCTCACCGAAGGGTTGAGCATCGTCCTCATCAACACAGCGCTGCTGCTGTTTACTGCTAACTACCTGACTATGACAACCAGCTATGCCGGAGCCACGGTGCGGCTGGGAGGAGTCAGCGTCAGCAAGCCGCAGCTCGGGGCTTTTGCCATCGCATGTGTCATAACCGCCGTGCTCTATGTGTTCTTGATGAGGACGGATACCGGACGGCGGATAAGAGCGACTGCTCAAGATTCAGAGGCCGCGCAGATCCTGGGGGTCAACATCAAGAGAGTGCAGACTCTGACCTTCGGGCTTGGAGTCGCGGCGGCGGGCGCGGCGGGCGCCCTTTTGATGCCGATCTACTATCGAGTGGAGCCCTATGCGGGCGCCCCGTTCTCATTGAAGGCCTTCATCGTCGTGGTGTTGGGAGGGATGGGCAGCGTCACTGGAGCACTCGTGGGAGGGCTGCTGCTGGGCGTAGCCGAAGCGCTCGGCGCCGTCTACATCTCGACTGGATACAAGGACGCGATAGGGTTCGTGATCTTTCTCCTGGTACTGTTGCTGAAGCCTTCGGGACTCCTGGGAAAATCGAGAGTATGAAGATCAAGTTATGAGAGGAAGATTCGCGCTGCCGTCACTGGTGCTTGCCGCATTCTTGCTTGCGGGACCTTTCCTCTTTCAAGCGCGGTACACCCAACACGTCCTCATCCTGGTCCTGTTGTATGTGGCGCTCGGATCGGCGTGGAATATCCTGGGAGGTTTCGCGGGACAGCTCTCACTGGGGCACGCAGCATTCTTCGGAATCGGGGCATACACTGCAGCGGTCATCGCCAGCAAGAGCGCTGCCTCGCCGTGGTGGGGAATGGTCGTCGGCCCGATAGTCGTTCTTCCGGTTGCACTCGCGGTTGGATGGACGTGCTTCCGCCTGCGTGGGCCTTACTTCACGCTCGCGACCATTGCGGTGGGTGAAGTAGTCCGGCTCGTGGCGCTCAACTGGGGTTCGCTCACGGGAGGCGCAGTCGGGGTTGTCATTCGCCCCTCAATATTCAGCGGGACCAACAAGGTGCCATACTACTATGTCATCCTGGTCATCGCTGTGGGAACAGTCGCACTCTGTTGGATGATCACCAGACGAAAACTCGGTTACTATCTGCTGGCGATTCGCGAAGACCAGGAGACAGCCGAATCGATCGGCATCGACACGACCAGGTATAAGCTCATAGCCCTGTTGATAAGCGCGTCGCTGACTGCGCTGGCGGGCGCCTTTTACGCAAACTACTTTCTTTTTGTCGACCCGAGCCAGAGCGCAACAGTGCTGACTCTCGCCCTGTCGGTAGAGATAGTCTTGATGGCAATAATCGGCGGACAGGGAACAGTTGCGGGGCCGGTCTTGGGCGCGATTTTGCTGAAGGTGTTATCAGAAGTCTTTCGCAATGTCTTCAAGCAGGCCAACCTGCTGATCTACGGGTTGTTACTCATTGCCATCATTCTGTTCATGCCTGACGGTCTGATGGGCGGCCTCAGGAAGTGGATGGAAGCAAGATCGAAGAAGCGTGATGCGTGATGCGTAATTCGTGATTCGTGATTCGTGAGGCGGCGTGATGCTTGTTGCCGGTCCCGGACCGCCACCTGGGATGGGCCAGTCACGGATCGCGCATCACGCATCACGGATCGCGCATCACGGATCACGCATCACGGATCACGCATCACGCATCGCAACCGGGGGTGCCATTGCCTCTTCTCGAAGTCAAAGATCTGACAAAACGTTTTGGCGGAGTAACCGCAGTGGATTCGCTCAGCTTCAGCGTGAGTGAGAGTGAGACTGTCAGCATCATAGGTCCGAATGGCGCGGGGAAAACGACGGTGTTCAACTTGATCACCGGGTTTCACCAGCCGACCCGCGGCTGCGTGCTGTTTGAGGGTCGCGAAATCGACGGCCATAAGCCGTACCAGATTGCACTCGCGGGAATCGGCCGCACCTTTCAGATAGTGAAGCCGCTACGAGGGCTGACCGTCTTTGAGAACATTCTGGTCGGCGCCTTCGCGCGCACTGACGACCGCGGCCAGGCGCGAGAGGTCACGGAAGATATCCTCCGGTTTACGGGACTCGCGCAGGCGCGCGACGCGATTGCCCACAGCCTCCCCCTCGCTATGCGAAAGCGCCTTGAGCTGGCGCGATCGCTCGCGACTCGCCCTCGCGTGATCCTCCTCGACGAAGTCATGGCGGGCCTCAATCCTACCGAATCGAGAGAAGCGGTCGAGCTGATAAAAAGGTTGAAGAACGAGCGGGGCATCTCGGCAGTTGCCGGGGTCGAGCACGTGATGCACGTGGTGATGAGCATCTCGGACCGGATCGTGGTGCTCAATCAGGGAAGGAAGATAGCTGAAGGCACGCCTGAAGAGATCGCAGCCGATAAGGAGGTCATAGCGGCCTATTTGGGAGAGTAAGTCGTCGGGCCGGAGTATTGCCGAGCACCGCAGGAATCAATCGCCGGCTGGGCCGGACGCTACGGGATGGATCGGAACTTCAGGCTTCATCCAAGACAATTGGACGAGCGCATTCTCGGGCACGGTAACAGGATCGCACACCCCGCATCTGATGCAGGGGTCCGTAGCTGGACACGGCTTCGTGGTTTTTCCAGCCATTGCCCGCAAATATTCCTTCTTCATGAACTCAGTCGTCAGTCCGATGTCCACGACATCCCAAGGGAGAGGTTCGTCGAGCGAACGTCGCCTCAGCGCATAGTCGCTCCATCCGCGCATGGTCTGCCGCCAGTTGCCGGTGCGGTCCACTTCGAGGATGAATTCTGAAACTCGCCGATCGCCGAGGCTGAGTAGCGCCTGAAGCTGGGCTATGCGTGATGACATGGCCCGTACTTCCACGTTGGGGATTTGTTTGAACGCGCGGGTCAGGTACTTGATCTTCTGATCCAGCACGCGTTCGGGCTGGATAGGTTCCCACTGGAATGGAGTCTGTGGTTTTGGCACAAATGCGTTGAGTGAAACGATGATGGAACCCACTCGGCCGCGGGGCCGGGCAATCTCGATCATTCGATCTCGGATCCGTTGGGTAAGTGAGACGATCGCCTCGATGTCTTCGTCCTCCTCGGTCGGCAATCCTATCATCATGTACAGCTTCAAATTGAAGATGCCGCGTTCGAAGATCATTTCGGCGATCTCAACTATCTGGTCGTTCGTCAGGTTCTTGTTGATTACCTGGCGCAGCCGGTCTGAGCCGGTCTCAGGTGCAATCGCGAGCTGCTGACCGTTTCGCCGCACCAGCGCGTCGAGGAGTTCAGGCGAGATCTGGTCCAGGCGCAGCGACGAGACTGAAACCTGGTAATCGAGTTCCTCCAGCCCATCCAGGATCTGATGGATCTCGGGATGATCGCACACGGCGGTCGCCACGAGTCCTACCTTGTCGGTGTTCTTGCGCATCTCGGCCGCGCGAGCCAGCAGCTTCTCGGCCGAGAAGACCCGAGGCGCCAGATACGAGTAACCCGCCCAGCAAAAACGGCAACCCATCGAGCATCCGCGGGAGATCTCCATCAGGTAGCGGCCACTCATCTCCGTGTTATTAGTCAGGATGTCGCTGGCCGGAATGAAGTCGTCCTCAAATCTCCCAAGGCCCTCCTGCTTGCGCATGGGGTTGCGCATCGTAAAGACCCGGCGAGGGGCTCCGTTCGTGGGCTCGATGTGTCCGAGGCTACCGTCCTCGTGATAGTGGACGGAGTAGAACTTCGGCACATAGAACCCGGGCTCCCGCGCCAGTCTGAGCAACAGGTCTTCGCGAGAAACGGCCCGACTCATTGTCTCCATCAGCGCCGGTACGAGCACCTCGCCTTCGCCGACGCAGACCACGTCTACAAATGCCGCAACCGGTTCCGGATTCAGGAAGGCCGCCGCTCCGCCCATTATCACGAGCGGATGCCACTCGTTTCGCTCTTCTGCCAGAACCGGAATCTTGGACAGCCTCAGCAGCTTCGGAATATTGAGATAGTCGGTTTCAAATGAGACGGAAATGGCGAGGACATCGAATTCGGTGACAGGAGTCTCCGATTCAAGCGTCAACAGCGGCGCGCCAGTCCGCTCGAGATCCTTCTCGATGTCGGGGTCGGGAACGAATACGCGTTCGCAGGCAACACCACTGTAGGAATTGAAGAGTTGATAGACGGCTTGTAAGCCGAGGTTCGACATCCCGATGTAGTAGGTGTTGGGATAGGCCAGCGCGAAGTCCAGCCCACGTCCTCGTGGATTGTGGTGCACGCGGCCTGTCTCCTGTCTCTTTATTTCTCGGTAGCGATCTCTGATCTTCTGCATCTGGGTAATCCGGATTCTGAGTGCCTCGTCTCCTGGTTTCCAATCGTCTGCCCGGGAAAATGAGCCAGCGTAGTCAGGGTTTACTCGAAGATCTCGAGCAGCCCCTCGACATCCGTCGCGAAGAAATCGGGTCGCTCTCTCTCGAGTTCGTGCCGCGGCGCCGGTCCCCACAAGGCCGCTATCGTGCGAACGCCCGCCGCCCTGCCCGCCATGATATCGAACCGGCTATCGCCTACGTACGCGGCCTGGCTCGGGAGCGCGTTTAGCTTTTCCAGTCCCCGGCTTATCGGATCAGGCTCAGGCTTATGACGCTCCGTGTCTTCGAGAAACACGCTCTCGTCGATCATTCCATCGAGCGAACACAAGCTCAGTCCTCGACAGGCGAGGTCGCGGCTCTTCGATGTTACAACTCCAATAGCATACCCCCGTGATCGCAGTTCGGCAATCACCTGGCGAATACCCTCAAAGGGTCGGGCCATCGCGTCATGATTTGCGACGTTAAACAACCGGTACTCAGCCAGCAGACGCTCAATCACCTCTGACTCGCCCGCCCCGCCGGTGTCAGGGCTTTCCAGAGCGCTCAACGCAAGCAATCTCTTCATCGCTTCGCGCAATGGAATGCCAAAGGTCTCGATTAGAGCGTTGCGGGCCGGACTGCGTCCGCAGACTGTCTGCCATGCGTGATCGAAACATCCGAGTATGAGCCCGGTGGTATCGATCAGTGTACCGTCGAGGTCGAATAAAATCGCTCGTAGTTTGTTCATCGATCTCCTGGGTCGGTCGACCCGCCAAGCGGGAAACCGACATTATAGCCGCCCAGCGACTTGCCGGCAATAATAGGCTCTCTTTCGCTGCCACGTTGAGGTCCGTTGTTACCAGGAGTCGGATACTTTGTTGGCAAGCCCCGTAAACATAGTATCCGATGGCTAAGACCAGCCGCAGGCTGTTTGCCAAACCAGAAGAGGCGCTTTCTACAGGAAAACCCTGCTTGTGGGGCGATCCGCTGACGATTTCAAAGATCGAGCGTGCTGTGGCATAGCTCGTGCTGCGAGTTTCAGGGATTTCTGTGAGTGCGTGTGAGTTGAATCAGATTTGTTGATCTCTTTGCCAATTTTTGATTGCTTTTATTCTAGTTCCGAATTATGATGGCGCATTCTCTGTGTAGTAGGCTTTGCATCGGCTTTGTGCAGGACCCTGGTCGGTTTCAAAGGCTGGGGAGATTCAACACTATAAGTTAGGGTCAGAAATGAAGTTAGTCTAGCGCGCCGAATTGGCTAGTATCGAGGCGCGGCGCTCGGAGCGTGTTATCTTGAGCGCTGGACCTGGAGGGCTAGTTTCGGCGAATCTGGTGGAGCCGGGCGCTTCGGCTTCCCGTGAGCTTGCCCCAACTTAGAGATCTGGATAGCCCAAGTTTGAGAGAAGTAGACGGAATTGCCAAATTGAGAGGATATAGACGATGAAAATGAAAAGAGTCGCGATTATGGCTGTACTGGCACTGGCGATAGCAGCAGTGGCCGTGCCGCTCGTGGGCTTGCGTGCTCGTGCGGCAAGTGGTTCCGCCGGCAGCAGAGCGATGGC
>JBGPFL010000177.1:0-7918 GCA_041483295.1 Blastocatellia bacterium
CGCTCGAACAGTCTTCATCTCGTTGTGAAAGGTACGAACTTCGGGCCGGACACGAAACTTATCGTGGGCGAGAACCTGGAGGTCGCTGCCAATCTATTGAAGGACGGAACGGCCCTGGGCGCGAAGCTCCGACGTGCCCTCTTCGATAGTGCAGGTGACTTGAGCATCCAGGTGAAGGCGAGCAGTGGGGCGATCTCAGAGCCTGCGCCTCTTCATATTCTCCGGCCGTCCGATCCGATGATTTCCGAGATAAGACCTCAGGAAGTGCCCGGACCTGCTTCCACCTTTGTGCTAAGGATTTCGGGGGAGAAGTTCCGAGACAGCTCGGTTATCTCCGTTGGCGATCGGGAGCTCGATACTGAACACCGCAGCCCGACTGAGCTTCGAGCTCAAGTCCCATCTGACCTGGTGATCTCTATCGGAAAGTTGAAGGTTCAGATCACCGACATGCGACTCGACGATCTCAAGTCGAATGAGACGGAGCTCACCGTTTTCGGCCCCCGCATAAGTGAGTTGACGCCTCTGGCGGACCCGGTTGCGGGGGATGGAGGCTTCAATTTAAGGATCGGCGGAGCGAATTTCCGAAGCGGCGCCACGGTCGAGATCAACGGTAACGAGATTCCCGCAAGCAGGGTGCGACGGAACGGAAGCAAGGCGCTCAAAGTGAGGGTGCCGTCGCGATTGACGGAAGAGTCCGGTAAGCTCGCGGTGGTGGTTCGCAACCCGGAGGGTAACGCCTCGGAGCCAGGCGAGCTCGAGTTGCTGGCGCCCACTATTTCATCATTCGACCCGGGCCAGGTTCTCGCGGGCCTCTCGAAAGTAAAGGTTGCCGTTCTTGGAAGCAACTTCCGCAAAGGCGCGCGAGTCTACGTCGCGGGCGAGGGCCCCGATTCTGCGAAGAAGGTCGATCGGCGCCAGGTTCGTTTCCGCTCCCAGGGGCGGCTCGTTGTGACCTTTAACGACGATCTCAATAAGCTTATCGCGCAAAAAGGGGTTGTGAAGTTTCAGATTGTAAACCCCAATCGAACCGATGGGGTTCCTGGGTTGGATACGGATCTCAAGGTGGTCGGTCCTGAAGTCACCGAAGCGCTAATCAAGCCGGTCAAAGGGGACGACTCACACGTCCAGCTTCAGATCACCGGAGCAAACTTTCGCAACAATGCGGTGGTCGAGTTCTTCACTGACAAGGACGTGTACCTTCGTCTGCGTGTGCCTGCCAAAATCAGAGACGATCGGATCGTTATCTTCTGTCACTCAAAAAAAGTCGACGGGTTGAGGAGTCAGAGTGTGCGGGTAGTCAACCCCGGGGATGTGAAATCGAACGCTGTTCCACTAAAAGACCCGAGCGATACTCCCTAAGTCGTTTCGCGTTTCGTGTTTGTCGTTTAGCGCTCTGTGTCGCGGAATACTTCATTCAGCCAACTCCATTGCTTGCTCGCTCGACTGCCAGCAAGTCATTCACCTCTACCACAGAACGTTAAACGACAAACGCGGAACGCGAAACGTTCTCGCCCTGTGCTATACTCTCCCCGGTTATTTGGAGTGAGTGAGACGGTCGCTGGCGCAGGCGATTCCGGGTCTGAAATTTCAGATCCGCGTGGCAGGCGCGAGAGGAAAGTCCGAACACCAAAGGGCAGCGAACTGGTTAACGGCCAGGCGGGGCGACCCGACGACAAGTGCAACAGAGAACAGACCAGCCGATGGCCTCACAGGCAACTGCGAGGCACAGGTGATGGGTGAAACGGTGGGGCCCACGGGCTTAATGTAAGAGCCCACCAGCACCGCTGGTAACAGTCGGTGGCTAGGCAAACTCTTCGCGGTGCAAGACCAAATAGGGAGGCGTCATCAGGGCTGCCCGCCCGATGCATGCGTGCATGCAACGACCTCCGGGTAGGTCGCTCGAGCGCGCGGAGTAATCCGCCGCCTAGATGAATGATCGTCACTCAAGCTGAGGCAGCTTGCCTGGCAAGCCACTTCAAGGCGAGTACAGAATTCGGCTTACGGACTCACTCCAAATACTAGCGAAACTCGGACAGCGAATCCGAGAGAGAGCGCGGCTAAGCGATATGGGGGCTCGGTGGCCGGCCTCCTGGTGAGAGCTACTGGTGCCTGAAGGAGAATATGCAAGGCACCGTCGTGGAGGTCACTTACAAGGTCTTCGTTCATTAGGCGACTCTGGATTCCTGGAGACACACAGTGAAAACAAAGCGATTCCTTTTCGGTTTGATCGGTCTCATGCTCGGCTTTATTGTGAGCTTTATCTGGACACGCGATTACAACAGAAAGAACGCTGTTGCAGCCTCGCCTTCGGGCTCCCAGGCTGCGGCCGGGGCTCCTGGTGGGAACAACCAGCAAGCCATGATGGCCCAGATTCGCGAGACGATGGAAAAGGCAAGACAGAACCCGAACGACTTCGACGCTCAACTCGAGGCGGCCAGCGCGTACGATACCATTGGCAGAGGTAAGGATGCGGTCGAGTATCTGATCAAAGCACTGGAGATTAATCCGAAGGAGAAGCGCGCCGTCGGGATATGCGGCTACATCGGAGACTACTACTTTCAGCAGAAGGCTTATGCTGATGCGGAGAAGTGGTTTCGCCGAGCTTCAGAAATCAATCCGAGCATGCCAGACGCATATATTGAGGTTGCGGCAACCTATATCGAACGCCAGCCACCAAATCCCGATAAAGCCATAGAGGAGCTTCAACGTGCCCTGAACCTGGATCCAAAGAACGCACACGCGCTCGAGCACCTCACAGAGGCTTATACGCTGAAGAAGGACGCCCGTGGTGCGGATGATGCCATCTCTCGTCTAAAGCAGGCGGACCCTGGTAACAAGAGACTGCCTCAGCTTCAAAATATGGTCTCCGATCTCAAGGCAGGTAAAACGGTGTCTGTTCCTAAAGAGTAGCCCCTTGATATTTGATGTTATTTGATGTCACTCATCAAGCTCATCTTCTATAGCATCATTGCGTACTTCGTGATTCGGTTCATCCGAAGGTTTCTGGGCGTTCGCCCGATGGCGTCTCGCCCAGGACTTCACGTTGCAAGCAACAGGACATCTCAGATGGTGAGATGCGAATCATGCGGTACTTTCGTCGCAGAGACGCGGGCGCTTGTAATGGGTAACAAGGAGTTCTGTTCGAAGGCATGTGCTGAAAACAAACGGACCTAGAAGGTTTCAGCAGGCCCCGATTCTCTACAGGCCCGGAAAAATAATGCATTACTCCGACGGGCCTTCGCGTCTATCCTGTTGGAGGGATATGAGAAAAGATTCCTCTTGGGGCGGGTCGCTCAGTAGATCCAGCTTTGGATCGCATGACTGTAGAGCGGCGGAAACAAGATCCAGGTAGTTCCTTTGGGCTTTTCGCCAACAGTGGCGCTCCAGATATTTTCGGAGAGTAAAATCAAAATGAATGTGCGCGAACTAATCCGATTTCTGGCCGGCGGGCCAAGGCCCGGGAAAGAGCCAGGATCCGGCCGGAACGCCTGTCCCCACGAGAGCGAAGTCCTGGCGTACCTCGAGCGGAGCTCCCCCGCTTACGGGCGCTATAGGTTGGACAGCCATTTCGCGGAATGCGAGGACTGTCGCGAGTTCCTGGCGCTCTTTGTTCGGGCATCCCGAGAACCCGGCGAGGGCAGTGTCAGTTTCATGGAGGCGCCCTACGACGCAGAAGTCATACAGCAATCCGCGAAGGTGCTCACCATGATCAAAGAGGATGAATTCCACAACAGCCAAAGCGAGCGGCCCCGGGAAAGAGACCTCAAAAGGGAAGGCTTCTACATATCGCTGCCACGCCTCGCCTTTGCCGCCGCCGTCGCGACCCTGGCTGTCGTTGGCTCCCTCTCCTGGTTCATCAAGACGGACCCAGTGGAACAAGTCGCCGTGGCGGCGTTGGGTGATGCGATGAAGACTGAGCGACGAACAGAAGTTCGCATCTCGGGAGGCTTTGAGTACTCACCCCATCCGGTGAGGCGCGGGAATAGCGAAAGCGAAAGCGCCGGCGATGACAATCTCGACTTTGAACGGGTGTTTGCCAAACTGAAGGCCGCCGAGAAGGCCTCCGCTCCGGTAGCTCAGCGGCTGATTCTGGCACGCGCTTATCTGGCGCGTAACGCGAGCGGGGATGCCAGCCGGGCGAGAACCATACTGGAAGAGGTGGCCGCAAGCGGGAACGAGTCGGCCGAGATCGACAACGACAAGGGAGTAGCGCTGTTCCAGCTCGGGAACTATCAGGCGGCCCTCAACTCGTTCACCAAAGCGCTTGAAAAGAAACCGGACTCTTTCGAAGCGCTGTTTAACCTTGCGCTGGCAGAAGAGAGACTGAAATCCTATTCGGACGCGAGGCGAGACTGGGAGACGTTCATCAAGGTTTCGCCGGACGCCAAGTGGAAGGCCGAAGCCCAGCGACATCTCGCCCGGTGAATGATAGCCCTGTCTCGCCAGGTATTCGGCCAGAGACGCCAGCGGTCAGCCTACACGAAGGGCGCCGAGATGCGAGGCAATGACCGGGCCGGGACAGGGAGCGCCTCAATTCGGATTTTTAACCCAATCACTTAAGCCAGGCATCGCCTATTACAGTGTCGACGGTGACCGGCACGCTGCGTATGAACTCGCGCGCCGCAGCCTCCATCTCACGCTCGACCACCGCCGCGCACTCTTCGGCTTCATTTGCCGCGACCTCGACCACTATCTCATCGTGAATGCAATTCACGATCTTAGCGTCCAGTCCCCTGAGGGCTTCGTACAAGAGAGCGAGCGCACGTTTGGTTATGTCGGCCGACGATCCCTGAATCGGCGCATTCTTGCCAAGGCGCTGAGTGGCGGCAACCTGAGAGCGGTCGGTTGGGTCGTAGCTGAAGCTTATGAGGCGTCCCGAGCGGGTTCGATTCTCTTTATCTCTCACCGCGCGGTCAGCCGCTTCGCGTAGCCACGCGGCAACTCCGCTGTAGGCTGCGAAATACCTTCTGATAAGGCCTTCGGATTCTTCGACTGACGCGTCAATGCGCGCAGCCAGCCCCTGCGCGCCGAGACCGTACATAATGCCGTAGTTGAGCTGCTTCGCCGCCGCGCGCTGTTCTTTCGACACCTGGTTCAAAGGGATGCCGAACATCTGGCTTGCGGTGACGCAGTGCAAATCCTCCCCCGAGACCAGGGCCTTGACCAACGCGGTGTCCTGAGACCAGTCCGCTAGAATTCGTAGCTCGATCTGGGAATAATCGGCGATTACCAGCTTGCGGCCTGAGGGGGCGCGGAAGCAGGAGCGGTATTCAGGAGTATTCGGTACTTGCTGCAGGTTCGGATCCGAACAGCTCATTCGGCCGCCCGTTGCGCCGATCTGATGAAAGTCGGCATGGAGGCGTCCGGTGACCGGATTGATATGCTCCAGTAGCGTAGCGCCATAGCTTGTAAGGGCCTTTTGTACGGCGCGATATTCGAGAAGCTTCGCTATGACAGAATGCTCTCGCGCCAGAGCCTGAAGTTGCCAGCTTCGAGTTCCCTCAACCCTGATGCCCATGCGCGCGAGCGTTTCGACCACCTGACTCGGGCTGTCGAGGTTGATCTCCGGCTCTCCGAACAGCGTGAGCTGTTGAATGCCGGCCGCAAGTTCTCGCTTGAGATCGGCCGAAAGAACCTTGTGGGCGCGCTCGACGTCGGTCACCAGCCTGCGCCAACATTGTTGGTCGATTGCGACTCCAGCGATCTCCATCGCGGCAACGGGAAGGACGCAGTCAAACTCAATCTTAGCGACCTCGATCATGTTCAACTCTTGGAGCCTCCGAACCAGCTTCTCCCGTAGAGGCAGCATCAGCGCGGCGTCCTTCGCGGCGTACTCATACTGTGCTTCGCTGAGCGCCGCCGACCAATTGCTTACTTGAAGAGACTTGTCCACCGGCTGGCCCAAATGCCTGTCGGTGACCGCCGCCAAACTGTGGCCCCCCTCGCCTGCCCCCAGGCCAATTAACTGGCTCGCGAGAAGAGTGTCGAAGATGCCGTGCACCTCGAGGTCGAAATGGTGCAGCAACATCTTCAAATCGAACTTGGCATTGTGAAACACCTTGATTGGCCGCGGCGATGACAATAGGTTCCGCAGTCTCTCGTCCTCGAGCGCGCGGACCTGAAACAGGTCGATCACAAAGCTGTGATCGGGAATCGCGATCTGGATCAACCGGACGCGGCTGCCAAAGGGATCCAGCCCGGTTGTCTCCGTGTCCACGCCCACGACTTGAGGCCGACAGAGTTCAGCCAGGGCTTCGTCGAGGGCTCTTCCCGTGAAGATCATGCTGTAGGGTGTCGTGCTCACGTACTCTAATCCGTCTCCTGGATGCTGCTCGGCGGAAAATGGGACCCGGCTTGAGAAACTCACGCTCGCCCGATATAGTGCGAAATGCGAAATGCGAAATGCGAAATGCGAATTTCGAACTCTCGAATATTGGAGTCTACCGTTCACCCTATCGCATTACAAATTCGCATTTCGAAATTCCGATGACCGCTCCAGCCAAGAACCGGGCCAAAGAGAGGCGTGAAGAGTTCCTGCGCCGCATCAGTGGGGGCGTGGGGATATTCCCGAGCGCGCCAACCGCGGTTCGAAACGCCGACGTCGACCACGAGTACCGTCAGGACACCGACTTCTACTACCTCACGGGTTTCGAAGAACCGGGGGCAGTCGCCGTGCTGGCGCCCGGACATCCAGAGCATTGCTTCGTACTCTTCGTCCAGCCCAAGGATCGCGAGCGCGAGATATGGACCGGCTTTCGTGCAGGCGAGGAGGGGGCCGTCCGAGACTACGGCGCGGATGCAGCATTCACGATCGACAAGATAGACGAGGAGATGCCGAAACTGGTCGCGAATGCAGACCGAATCTATTACCGTTTCGGTGGTGATCCGACCTTCGATGAACGATTGATAGGCTTGATGCGGAGGTTTCAGCGCGAGCGCCAGCGCAACGGCTCGGGGCCCAATGCGGTCATCGACCCTGCCGAGATACTTCACGAGATGCGCCTGATCAAGACCGAAAGCGATCTCGGACTGCTGCGCCGCGCGGTCGAAATTACCTGCGAGGGTCACCTGGCTGCGATGCGTGCGATAAAGCCGGGCGCTTATGAATATGAGGTCGAAGCCGCATTGAGCTACGTCTTTCGGAAAAGCGGCAGCCCGCGGCACGGCTACTCGCCCATTGTCGCTTCAGGTCCTAATGCGACCGTACTGCATCATACGTCGAACCGCCGCCAGATCACGGTCCGTGATCTGGTACTCATCGATGCGGGCGCTGAGTACGGCTACTACACCGGGGATGTGACCAGAACTCTGCCGGCAAGCGGCAGGTTCACCCCGGAGCAAGAGCAGCTATACGGGCTGGTGCTGGAAGCTCAGCTCGAGGCAATCAAGGCGGTGAGGCCGGGCGGAACTTTCATCGACCCGCATAACCGGGCCGTTAGGGTATTGACCGAAGGGCTGGTGAGATTCGGACTGCTGGAAGGCGATCTGGAGGAGTTGATCAAAGAAGAGAAGTTCAAGAAGTTCTACATGCATCGCACCAGCCATTGGCTCGGAATGGATGTCCACGATGCCGGCCCGTACAAAGTGGGTGACGAATGGCGCACGCTCGAACCGGGAATGGTGATGACCGTCGAGCCGGGCATTTACGTCGCAATGGACGCGGAAGGGGTTGAGCCGCGCTACCGCGGAATCGGTATCCGAATCGAGGATGACGTGCTCGTCACCTCGGAGGGCAACGAAGTTCTGTCTGCTGGTGTTCCGAAGACCTTCGAAGAGATTGAAGAAGCAATGAAAACTTGACGTTTCGGGTTTCGGGTTTCGGGTTTCGCGTTCTTTACCACGTGAGTCTAAACCAGTATCAAGATCGAGAGACTAACGTCAAAACAGAACGCGAAACCCGAAACGAGAAACGAGAAAC
>JBGPFL010000178.1:0-7897 GCA_041483295.1 Blastocatellia bacterium
CCTCAAGCTCACTTCGTCTATCGCCCACGTCTGGGACAAACCCGTCGTCGGCGCGGAGTCGTTCACAGGGAACCCGGCCCATTCCAAATGGCAGGAGCACCCGTACGCCACGAAGGCCATCGGTGATCTGATGTACACGTTCGGGCTGAACCGCTATATCTTCCACCGCTATGCGCAGCAGCCGCACCCCGACGCGGTGCCCGGCATGACGATGGGTACCTGGGGCTTCCACTTCGACCGGACCAACACCTGGTTCGAGAAGGCAGGGCCGTGGCTGCAGTACATCGCCCGCGCCCAGCACATGCTGCGGCAAGGGAAATTCGTCGCCGATCTGCTCTACCTGAACGGCGAGAGCGCGCCGTCGGAGATGCCGAACTCAGACAACCCGACGAAAGTGCCTTTGCAACCGCCCTCGCCGGACGGCCACGATTATGACGTCATTCACCCGCATGCATTGATTCAGCGAGTAAAAATCGAAGCCGGGCGCATCGTGCTGCCGGATGGGATGATGTACCGCCTACTGGTGCTTCAACCGACGCAAGGGATCACGGTGGAGCTGGTGCGAAAGCTCCGTGATTTGGTGAATCAAGGCATGTGGCTGGTGGGCGCGCCGCCTCCATATTCATTCGGCCTGGCGAACGCGCAGCGTAACGACGCCGAGCTGAAGCGGATCGTCGCGGAGCTTTGGGGCGACGACAGCGCGACCGAGCGCGCGGTCGGGAAAGGCCGAGTGTTCCGGCCGCAGTCGCTGCGCGCAGTGCTCGACAAGCTCCAGGTCGCGCCGGACTTCCAGTTCACCAGCCGCAGCCCGGATCGGGACATCCGCTACATTCACCGCCGTCTCGAGACGACCGATATTTACTTCGTCACGAACCATCAACGCCGCTCGGAAGAGATCGTCGCCAGCTTCCGTGTCGAGGGGAAGCGGCCGGAATTCTGGGACGCGGTCACGGGCGAGATCACGCCGGCGGTCGTTTACGACGCCGCGAACGGGCGTGTGCGTGTCCCCATACGACTCGAGCCATCGGGGTCGGTCTTTGTCGTGTTCGGCGCACCTGCATCCAGCCGCGCGCTGCGGTCAATTGCCAAAGACGGGCAGCCGCTGGTGATGACGACGGATTTCGCTGCCGCGCCAGTCACACCGTACCGCGACGTGGCGATTAACTTCACAATCTCCGTGTGGATCAAGCCCGAAATCGAGCTGGCTGGCGGCGGTGGGGGCTTCACGCAGGAGTCAGCGCAAGGGGCTGTGGGAGCCAACGCTTCCAACTTCGTGGTCCATCCCCCGGAGGGCGACACACTCTACGGCGAAGGCCACAGCGCGGTCGGCTTCACTGCCGGCCGAGATGGTGTTGTCGTCTACGAGCGAGCGCGCGGTCTGTTCGCGCCCGTGCTCTCCGCGCCGCAACCGATCTCGGGATGGAACCACCTGGCGGTAATGTACCGGAACGGCGCGCCGTTGCTGTTCATCAATGGAAAGCTCATCAAGACGGGACAGAAGACGGGGCGCACGGTGCATCCGGGGCTTGGCTCCCCGGACGCGAACATCCGGTTCGTGCACTTCGAAGGCGACTCGACCGAGCCTTCGCTCATTCCCGAATCGCTCGGCGAAGAGCGAATTCGGCAACTGGCTGGCGCTGTGCCTGATCCCGAAGCGCCTGCTGCCGTGGAGACGGCATCCGGCGGACTGCTCATCTGGCAGAACGGCGAGTATCAATTGCGTGATGACGCAGGGCGCAGAACCCCGTTGCGCGTCTCTGGCGTGTCAGAACCAACCACTATCAGTGGGTCGTGGCGCGTGACCTTTCCGCCGAAGCTCGGAGCGCCTGCCGAAGTGACGCTGCCCCGTCTCATCTCATTGCACCAGCACGACGAGGCGGGGGTGAGGTACTTCTCAGGCACGGCGACGTATCACAAGACGTTCGCTGCACCCCGGAGTGCGACGGCGAACGGAAGGCGGGTGTTCCTGGACCTCGGACGGGTCGAAGTGCTTGCAGAGGTGTTGGTGAATGGGCGGGACTTCGGGATCGTCTGGAAGCCGCCGTACAGGGTTGATGTGACCGACGCGCTGCGTGCGGGCGACAACAGCCTGGAGGTTCGTGTTACAAACCTGTGGCCCAATCGGCTGATCGGGGACGAGCAGCTTCCCGAGGAGTACGCATTCGGGCCGGCCAACCCACCGGCCGGCGGCGGCGGGTTTTTCGTCAATGCGATTCGGGAGATTCCGAAGTGGTTTGTAGGAGGGAGGGCGAAGCCCGAAGGGCAGCGCATCACCTTCACTACGTGGCGCCACTGGCGGAAGGACTCGCCGCTCCTGGCGTCGGGACTTCTTGGTCCGGTGCGCGTGCTAAGCGCAGTGCGGCACGCCATCGAAGCTGACTCCGGCCGCGTTTGATGATCAGGAATCCTCAAAATGAGGAGGAACTCTCGCAGCTTCGTTTGTGGCTGCCGCCGTTTCTTCAATTCAGCAGTGTTGATTCCATCTCGGCCGGCCCAACGGATCGGGCGCCGAAGGCTCAGTGTGGGGTGTTAAGTGGGAGATCGCTGCCGATCTCGTTTCTATTTGCGGTGAGGAATTGCTCGTTGTCCGCAGGTTTCTGAAAGAAAGCTCGACAGCCCATCGCCATCGCGCTCTCTTTAGCGGCTCCAGGGTCTCGTGCCGTTAACACGACTGGAATCCCAACCAGGGAGGGGATTGTCCGAAGCCTCTCAAGAACTGCATACCGCCGCCTCCGCGGCAGGGCGAGATCGAGGACGATCAGGTCAGGCCTCTCTCTTTTTGGGCGATAGCAACCTCGGAAATCGCCTCCTGCGCAACTACCACGGCATAGCCTGTGGCCTTCAGGCGAATGGCGAGGCATCGGCGAGAGTCTTCGTCATCTTCAACCAACAGGATCTTTGTAGTGAGGCGCTCTTCGTCTCGGGGGCACACTCGCTCAACGATCGCCATCAACGCGGCGTGGGCTGTTACTTCTTCAAGCAGTCCTCAATGGTCGACCGCAAAGCTCCCGGTGCGATGGGACGACAGATAAATTCGGCAGCCCCGAGCGCGAGCGCGCTGGGTTTGTCGGTTTGCTCCGGAGCCGCTGTCGAGATAAAGACAAATGGTATCGTCTTCAGGTGTGGGTCCGCCTTGGCTTCCCTTATGAAGTCAAAGCCATTCTCGTTGGGAAACCTGACCTCCGAGAGAATGAGATCGGGAAGAACCTGCCGCGCTTGCGAAAGGCCTGCCGCGACGTTGTCTGCGCTAAGCACCTTGTAACCGAAAAGCTCAAAAGCCGTGCGGGTACACCGAACATTGAACGGTGAGCTGTCAACCACCAGTATGGTCAGACCCTCTCCTGATTTCGCAAACGGGCTGGAGCCGGTTGCGGACCCTGTCAATCCTGACGCGGTTGGGTTGGATCGTAGGACTGATTCTATCTGACCGATGAATGCTTCGGGATCTATGGGCTTGGAAATGTAACCGTCGAAGCCGGAAGATAGAATCTTGTCGCGATCGCCCACCATCGCAAGGGAGCTAATGGCCACCAGCGGTATCCGATTTAGAGTTGGATGGGCTTTGAGCTGCCGTGCAACCTCGTAGCCGTCCATTACGGGCATTTGTATATCGCAAAGAATCAGGTCGGGCGCTTCGCGGCGCGCTGCGCCCAGCCCGGCCTCTCCATTCCGGGCGATGACGGTGGGGTAACCAAAGCCATTGAGGAGATATGTGATCAGCTCGAGGTTCCCCGAGTTGTCTTCAATGACGAGAATTCGTGCGGCCATTGGTCTCGCTTTCCCCCACGGTGACCGTGAATGTGCTGCCGCTTCCATATTCAGTATTGAAGGAAATATGGCCGCCGATGAGGTTGGCGAGCTTTTGACTCAAGTGAAGGCCCAGGCCCGTCCCTTCGTACCGTCGCCTTGCCACATCGTCGACCTGAGTGAATGCCTGAAACAGACGTTCCTGGTCCTCGGGACGGATTCCGATACCACTGTCCTGCACGTGAATCTCTGCTACTGTCCGGCCGTTGGTTCTGGATGGCACCAGGTGTATGTGGACGAAACCCCTCTCCGTGAACTTGATGGCATTGTTTGTCAGGTTTATCAGGATCTGACTGAGTGCGCGACGGTCTGTCAAAATCACGACGTCATGGGGCGGAATGCTGACTTCAAGAGTGAGGCCTTTGTTCTCCGCAAGCGTTGTAAGCCCCGTCACCACCTCCTGAATCACGGACTGACAGACAACCGGCTCGAAATTGACAAACACGTTTCCCGATTCGATCTTCGCCAGATCCAGCAGGTCGTTAATCAAAGACAGCAGATGCCTGGCGCTGGTTCGCACAGTGCCAAGTTGATGCTCCTGGTCCTCGTTCAGAGGCCCGGGCATTCCCATTAGCAGCGTACCTGTGAAACCAATAATGGCATTGAGCGGAGTGCGCAATTCGTGGGACATGCTGGCGAGGAAACGGTCTTTAGCAAGGTTTGCGTTTTCGAGCTCGACATTCTTCTCCTGTAGCGTCTGCTCGAACCGCTTGCGTTCGGTTACATCGCGGGCCGCGGCGAACACTCCCTGGAGTTTCCCGTCGCGGTCATAGAATGTCGCCGCGTTGTAGGAGACCACGGTCTCCTTCCCGCTCTTTCCGTGGGCGTTCAGCTCGTAATTAGTCACCTTGCCCTGGCGGAGAACGAGCCTGATTCCTTCTTCCGCTTGCGCGGGGTCGGTGAAGTACTGTTTGAAGGGCGATCCAATCAGCTCCTCCGTCGCGTAGCCGGTTAGCTCCCGCATCTGCTGGTTGACGTCGGTTATGATGCCCAGAGGGTCGGTTGTCATCAGGGCGTCGATGTTGGATTCGATCAGCGAGCGGGTATAGAACTGTTGATCGCGGAGCTGCTGTTCGAGATTCTTCTGTTCCGTTATGTCGCGGGCCGCGGCCAGGATTCCCAGTGGGAGTCCCGCTGCATCGGTGAACACGCCCGCGTTGAAGGCGACTGTTATCCGTCTGGCATGGCGGGTGATCAGGACGAGTTCGTAAGTAAGAACTCGGCCTTCCGCGAGAGTCTTTTGTACTCCCTCCCGCGCCCTTTCCGGTTCCGTAAAGTAGGTCAGGAACCTCGAATTGATCAGGTGTTTACGAGTGTACCCCGTGAGCCGGGTGGCCTCCTCGTTCACGTCCGTGATCATCCCATCCGGCGCAATCGCAAATAGCGCGTCGGCCGAAGCCTCAATCAACGATCGGTTATAGAGTTGTTGATCTGTGAGCTGAGCCTGAAGCCTTGCCTGTTCCGAGACGTCTCGAGCCGAGGCGAAGATACCCTGGATCAGGTCCTGTGCCCCTCTGAAGATCGACGCGTTGAATGAGACCGTCGCTTTGCGTCCGACTTTCGTCCGTAGCACCAGGTCGTAGTTGGTTACAACACCTTCGGCCAAAGTGCGTCTGACGCCCAGGTCTGCGCGATCGGGCTCTGTAAAGTACTGCTTGAACGAGGATCCCATAAGCTCAGCGCGGCCATAGGCGGTCATTCGGCACATCTGCTCGTTCACGTCGGTTATGTATCCCTCCGGGTCGACGGTAATCAGCCCGTCCACTGAAGATTCAATGAGTCCTCGAAGGTATGTCTGCTGCTCCCGTAGCTGCTCTTCCAAACGGACTCGATCGGTGATATCGCGGGCGGACGCGAAGATGCCGCGAACGTCTCCCGTTGCACCCTTGAACACCGATGCGTTGAACGATACCTGAAGCCATCGCCTGGTCCGGGCTATCATAGTAAGCGCGTATTCAGCCACGTAGCCCTGTTCCAGGGTCTGCTGTACTCCGGCGCGCGCGCCCTGGGGATCGGTGAAATAGTCAGAGAACGGCGTCCCGAGCAATTCCGCCCTGGTGTAGCCGGTCATATCGCAGATGCGGTCATTCACGTCCGTAATCGTGCCGGTTGGATCGACCGTAACCAGCCCATCCACCGAGGACTCTATGAGACCTCGCAGATAGGTCTGCTGTTCCCGCAGTTGCTGTTCGAGTTTCTTCTGCTCGGTTATATCGCGGGCCGCGGCAAACACGCCTTGCAGTTTGCCCTCTCGATCGTAAAAGGTTGCGGCGTTGTACGACACAACCGTCTCGCCGCGGTCTTTGCCGTGGGCGGTCAGCTCGTAGTTGGTCACCCTGCCATCTCGCAACACCAGCTTTACTCCTGTTTCCGCGCGGTCAGGGTCGGTGAAGTACTGCTTGAACGCGGTTCCTATCAGTTCTTCGCGACTGCGCGCAGTGAGGGCCTCCATTTGCTGATTGACGTCCGTGATGATGCCGGCGAGATCGGTTGTCATCAGAGCGTCAATGTTGGACTCAATTAGAGATCTGGTATAGAACTGGGATGCGTGCAACTGATCCTCCAGTTCCTTGGAAGCGGTGATGTTGCGAGCAGAGGCGAAGATACCGCGGACCTTGCCCGCAGTGTCTTTGAAGACCGCTGCATTGAACGAAACAGGCACGTAGTGCCCGTCCGCGGCCTCCAGCGTTAACACGTAATTGGTTACCGATCCTTTGTCGAACGTCAGACTAACGCCTTCGGATGCTCTCTCTCGTTCGGAAAAGTAGGTTGGAAATGACGAACCGATGAGCCGGGTCCGGGGACGACCCACCAGACGGCACATAGTCTCGTTTACGTCCGTTATGACCATCTGTTCGTCTACGGTGACCAGGCCATCGACCGACGCTTCAATTAGTCCGCGATTGTATGCCTGCTCTTCGGCGAGTTGACCTTGAAGCTTTGATTGCTCCGTGATGTCGCGGGCGCTCGCGAATATTCCACGAATGGCGCCATCCTGGTCACGGAAGATCGCGGCGTTGAATGAGACGAGGCTTTCGTCTCCGGTCCTGGTTCTTAATGTTAGCTGGTAGTTGGTAACCGCACCTTTATCCAGCGTGAGGCGGACCCCTTCGGCGGCGCGCCTGGAATCAATGAAATACCCTGGGAACGGCGACCCTATCAGTTCATCGCGCGAATATCCCGACATCCGGCACATCGTCACGTTGACATCGGTGATATCCAGCATCGCGTCAACCGTTATGAGGCCGTCCAACGAGGCCTCGATCAGGCCGCGATTGTAGGCACGCTCTTCCGACAACTGGGACTGCAGCAGCGCCTGTTCGGTGATGTCTCGCGCGCTGGCAAATATCCCGCGCACATTCGCGAAGGAGTCGCGAAACACCGATGCGTTGAACGACACCTGGAGCTTCCGTCCGTCTTGTGTCGCCAATGTCAGCACATAGTCGGTTACAATGCCTTTTTCGAAAGTCTCGTTGACTCCCGCGGTCGCACGCTCCATGTCAATGAAGTAGTCGGCGAAAGGAGTACCGGTAAGCGACTCGCGCGGATACCCCGACATTCGACACATCTGCTCGTTGACGTCTGAAATGGTTCCTGATGGATCAACTGTAATCAGTCCGTCAACTGAAGCCTCGATTAACCCTCGATTGTAGGCTTCCGACTCTCTCAGTTGCTCCTCGAGCTTCTTCTGTTCCGTAATGTCGCGGGCGGCCGCGAACACACCCTGCAACTGCCCCGCTGAATCGCGAAACGTAGATGCGTTGTACGACACGACCGTCGTTCGACCATCTTTCGACAGCGCAGTCAGCTCGTAGTTTGCTACCTTTCCTTCTCGCAGTACCAGTTTTATGCCCTCTTCTGCCCGGCGCGGATCGGTAAAGTAATTCTTGAATGGCGAACCGATCAGTTCTTCGCGACTGTAGCCGGTCAGCAAGTGCATTTGCTGGTTGACGTCGCTGATGATTCCAAGCGGGTCTGTCGTCATCAGAGCATCGATATTTGATTCAATCAGAGAGCGAGTGTAAAACTGTGTCGCCTTCAACTCTTCAGTGAGCCTGATTTCAGCTGAAATGTCCTTTGAGATGAGCAG
>JBGPFL010000179.1:0-7891 GCA_041483295.1 Blastocatellia bacterium
GTCCTTCGACGGTTTCGGGATCATCGATCACGGTCCAGTTGGTGAGCCGATCATCATGAAAGCGCTCATCCAACAAGACGCGACTGCAGCCTGAGAAGAATAGACCAGGAACGATGAAAGCTAAGAACAAGCGGGCGACCAGGGATCGAACGACCGTTGTCCGGCCAGGTTTCATTGCTCAACCTGAACGAGAGAGGGGGATGGCTTGAGAGCTTTCAAGCGCTCGACCTGGGTGACTCCGGTAGGATAAGCCTGATAGAGGGTGAAGGTCTCAACCTGAATGCACGACAGCGGGCTGTCCGGTTCGCCGCTGGTATCTATGCCGACGCACCCGCCTTGTATATATATGCCAAACTTGCGCTGACGCCCGCCGCGCGGCAGGTACTGCGTCGGCGTATGCCCGAAGAAGCAGAGCTTGCCATCATAGTTCTTGTAGAAGTCCAGGTCGCGGGTCCAAAGCAATACGTCGGGATCCGTTTCAGCGGGAGGCGTACCGAGAACCAGTCCAGCATGTACATACACAGCCTGCCCATCCTCGTGAAAGAACGGGAGGCTTCGCATGAAGTCCAGGTGTTCTTCAGGAATGTGAATGTCGGTGACGTCTTCCAGATTCACAAGCTCGAGTCCATAAGCAGCCAGGGTCGCCAGCCCGCCGTTCTCCGGAATCAGCCACTGATACTCGCCATAGTCCAGGCAGTCGAGCAGCATCTGCTCGTGATTGCCGCGCAGCACGACCACATTGGGATTCTCCCGCGCGAGCTTCATCACTCGTTCCACAACCCCCCGGGCGTCGTTACCCCTGTCTATGAGGTCGCCGAGGAAAACTATCTTGTCGCGCTGAGGGTCCCAGGGAATATCGCGAAGCAGTTGATCAATCAGAAGGGGGCGACCGTGAACATCGCCTATCACGTAAGTACTAGTCATTCGATCTAACATCCACTACCAACTTACCATTAGTATCCAGAATCTCAAAACGGCTGACACCGGCGGCTGGAGGCTGCCCAGCCTCCCGCCGCGACCTTCTCGTTTCTCGTTTCTCGTTTAACGTTTCGTTTGCCATCTCTGCTCTTTCGATCTGCGTGCCGCGTCCTAAACACAAACGAGAAACGACGAACGAGAAACGCGAAACGATGAGTTTCATTACCCCGACGTGTCCTCGCCGCGATTCCTTCTCGGCCGCGCAAGAGACTCGTTGGCCTTTTGAAACGCTTCAAACAGAGCCGCAGAATCGCCCGACGCGACAGCCTTGCGGCTGGCCTCCAACTCTCGTATCACTTCCGCGAGAGCTTCCGTGATCTCATCGGCATTCGTTCGGCAGATGTCTTGCCACACTGACCAGGGACTCGAGGCCAGCCGAGTCATATCCTTGAATCCGGGCCCGGCAAGCCTGGATGACTCTTCGTCAATCGAGTCTGCCGTTGCAACAGCAAGAGCAGTAGAAAGAAGCTGCGGTATGTGACTTATGCGCGCAACTACCCGGTCGTGATGCTCCGCCGTCGTCATCACCAAACGGGCTCCGATCGCCTGCACGACGTCCGCGATAGTAGAGATTGCGCTGTCTTCGCCGCCGCTCTTCACGATGGCATAGGGCGCCTGCTTGAACAGGTCGGCTCGCGCGAAGTCGATTCCGGCCCTGTGGCTCCCGGCCATAGGGTGGCCTCCCACGAAGTGAACTGCTGGCGGAAGCAAGTCATGCGCGGTGCGACAGATTTCACGCTTTGTGCTGCCGGCATCGGTTACAATCGCGCCGGGTTTGATCAGCTTACCTCGCGTGCGCAGGAAGTCGAGGATGCCGCCAATCGGAGCGGCCAGGTACACCAGGTCGGCATTGCTGACTTCGGCTCTGTCGAAGCAGTCTTCAATTCCATCAATCACTCCGTTGGCGAGCGCCTTCGCCAGAGAGTTCTTGCCGCCCCACCCCGTAATTCGATCTGCAAGACCGGCTCGCCTCGCCGCCATCGCGAACGAGCCGCCGATTAAGCCGACACCGACAATGGCCAGGTGGTTGAACCGCATGCTTCGGAGGTTTGGTTCCAAGTCTTTGAGGCTTACAATCTGGAAGTCCCGGCCTCAAGAACTCATGTAGCTGCTTCTGCCATCGACGGCGCGAGTGAGCGATCCACCGCCTCAGCAATGAGTCGCAGGCGCTTCATCAACAGGGCGAACTGATCGGGCAGCAACGATTGGGCGCCATCACACAGGGCGTTCTCCGGATCGTTGTGCACTTCGATCAACAGGGCGTCGACCCCCGCCGCAACCGCGGCTTGGGCCAGGGGAGGAACCTTGTCGCGCCTACCGGTTGCGTGGCTGGGGTCGGCAACCACTGGCAAATGCGAGAGCTTCTTCAGGACCGGAATCGCCGAAACATCGAAGGTGTTTCGCAGATAGGGCTCGAATGTGCGTATTCCGCGCTCACAGATCAGAACTTCGTGATTCCCGCCTGACATTATGTACTCGGCGGCCAACAGCGTCTCTTCGATGGTCGACGCAGGACCTCGCTTTAGCAGCACAGGCTTATCGATTCGGCCAACCTCGCGCAGCAAGTTGAAGTTCTGCATGTTGCGGGCGCCTATCTGAAGAATATCTACGTAACGAATGAAGAGAGGAATTTGGGACGGCTCCATCACTTCGGAGACGACCAACATGTCGTATCGGTCCGCTGCCTGTCGCAGGTACCTCAACCCTTCCTCTCCCATCCCTTGAAACGAGTAGGGAGAGGTTCGTGGCTTGAATGCGCCTCCGCGAAGCACCTTCGCACCGTGTTGCGACACCGATTCGGCGATGCACATGACCTGGTCGCGGCTCTCGACGGTGCAGGGGCCGGCCATCATTATGACTTCGGGCCCGCCGATTACAACATCCTTGATCTTTATCTGAGTGCCTTCGGGTTTGAAGGCTCGGCTGGCGAGCTTATAGGGCGCGCTGATGCGCAGCACCTCCTTCACTCCATCGAGCAGTTCGACATCGCGCGTATCGACGACCCGGCCTCCAACGGCGCCCAGCACGGTGTGCCGCACACCGGTGGACCGATGAATGTCGAACCCGAGGCGGACAAGCTTCTCGATTACAGTTGAGATCTGCTCCTCGGTGGCGATCTCCTCCATCACGATAACCATAAGAACTCCTAAATCTCTCCCTTGCGATTCGCTCTTCCGATATCAGGCCGCCAGTGAGGTGGTGCAGCTCTTCTGCCCAGCGTTCAAGCCTCAGCTTGAGGTTTGCAAGAGCGACGATGACATTGACCGGCTGCTAGGCACGATTGCGCGTCTTACGCTTGTTCCCCGTGGAAGGTTCCTTCTTGCCGCGAAGCCGCTCTCTTTCGGCGTTTTCGCGTTCGACCGCCGCTCGCTCGAGGCTGCGCGACTCATCTATTATTCTTTCAAACAGGCGGCGAACGGCTTCCGCGTCGAGCGGTCCTGCGTTGATCTTCACGACGTGCTGGACCACCTCTCGTTCGCGTTCTGGCAGATAGATCGGCAGCCCCCGCTTGCGTTTTATGCGCCCTATCTCGATTGCACAATGGGCGCGACGGTTGAGCAACTCGACCAGCTCCTGATCGACCCGATCAATCTCGTCTCGCCAATCTTCTATATCCAATCGCTAGCCCCGTCCCAGGCAGAATGCATCTTACCTCGCCGTGCCGTGCTTGGCCAAATAAATGCGGAGAAATGCGAATTGCGAAATGCGAATTGCGAAATTCGCGCATTTCGAATTTCGCGTTCAGGTTCCACATCACCGCGAATTCCTCGATGAAACGAGCGATCTGGTCAGCGCGCCCACCCGGGCAATAAGATCCGACCCCCCTGCGCTCTCCTCTATCTCGGCGACCATACGGCTGCCCACAACCGCACCGTCTGCCTGCTTCCACACCTCTTGAACATGCTCCGCATTCGAGATGCCGAAGCCAACCACCACCGGCAGACCGGTAAAACGCCGAACGCGTCCGACGAGCGCAGCGGCGGCTTCGGACAAGCTCTGCCTCACTCCTGTGACTCCAGTGCGAGAGACTGCGTAGACGAATCCGCTGCTGGCATCCGAGACCAGCTTGAGGCGCACATCCGTGCTTGTCGGCGCAACGAGGAAGATGGTGTCGATTGCCGCCGAGCGTAACTCTCGAGTGAACTCGTCCCCTTCCTCTGGAACCAAATCCGTCGCAAGAACCCCATCAACTCCCGAGTCACGGAGCCGAGCGCCGAGCGCTTCGATGCCAAGCGCCAGCAGAGGGTTCAAGTAGCTGAACAACACGATCGGTATCTCGCTACTCAGGCGGATCTTTCTTACAGTCGCCAGACAGTCGCGCGCGCTGACGCCGTTCTTCAGCGCCCGTTCCGAAGCTCGCTGGATAACCGGCCCATCTGCCATCGGATCGGAGAACGGAACCCCTAGCTCGATCAGGTCCGCGCCGCTCCGTTCGAGTTCAAGGATGATTTCAGCAGTGGTCTCAAGATCGGGGTCGCCGGCAGTGATATAAGGAATGAAAGCCTTGCGTCCGGCGCGCTTGAGCTCGGAAAACTTCGATTGAATGCGATTCACTTGTTTACCTTGTAGCGTGATGCGATCGTTCCGATAGCAACTGCGCCACTGTGTTTACATCCTTGTCTCCACGGCCCGAGAGATTCACGATTATTATTTCATCGGCCCGCATCGAAGGCGCCAGCTTCATGACTTCCGCGATTGCGTGCGCACTCTCGAGCGCCGGAATGATGCCTTCGAGGCGAGCGAGTAGTTCGAATGCCGCAAGGGCTTCGTCATCGCTCGCCGAGGTATACGAGCTGCGGCCGATGTCATGCAGGTAGGCGTGCTCGGGCCCAACCGCTGAATAGTCGAGTCCGGCCGAAATCGAGTGCGTGGTCGATATCTGGCCATCGTCATCCTGCAGAATATAGCTGCGCGTCCCCTGAAGCACTCCGGGCTTGCCGCCACTGAAGCGAGCGGCGTGCTCGCCCAGCTTCGTGCCGATTCCGCCCGCTTCGACTCCAACCATTCGAACGTTCTCGTCAGCAAGGAATTCATAAAACAGCCCTATCGAATTGCTGCCGCCGCCTACACTGGCGATCAACAGATCCGGAAGGCGGCCCTCGGTTTCGAGAATCTGTTTGCGCGCTTCGCGGCCGATCACCCTCTGAAAATCGCGGACCATGGCCGGGTATGGATGCGGCCCCATAACGGAGCCGAGCAGGTAGTAGGTGTCTTCTACGTTGGTCACCCAGTCTCGAAGCGCCTCGTTGATGGCGTCTTTCAGAGTGCGGCTACCCGCTTCGACGCCGACGACCTCTGCTCCAAGCAGCCTCATGCGAAAGACGTTCAGCTCCTGACGACGCATGTCTTCGGTGCCCATGTACACGATACATTGAAGCCCCATCAGCGCGCAGACCGTCGCCGTCGCCACTCCATGCTGGCCTGCCCCGGTCTCTGCGATGATCCGCGTCTTGCCCATGCGGCGGGCCAGAAGCGCCTGGCCGACGGCGTTGTTGATCTTATGAGCGCCTGTGTGGCAGAGGTCTTCGCGCTTGAGGTAGATTCTCGCGCCGCCCAACTTGTCGGTGAGTCGCTGGGCGAGCATCAAGGGAGTCGGCCTTCCGACGAAGTCCGTCAGCAACCTCGCCAGCTCGCGCTCGAACTCCGGGTCCCGTCCGGCCTCTTCGTATGCCGCGATCAACTTCTCGATTGGATGCATCAACGTTTCAGGGACGAAGCGACCCCCGTATGCCCCGAAGTGCCCCTGCGCATCCGGCAACAGGTAGAATTGCCGTTCAGTATTCTGCACCTTGCTTCTCCTGATAGTTCTCGATTGGACACCGGGTCACTGAACTGCTGCTCTTCGTGACCTCAAGGCTCTTTCAAACAAGCCACTCTGAGAACGATCCGTTGGCCCGAGCAACCGCGGCCATGAAGCTCCGCAACTTATCGAGGTCCTTGCGCCCCGGTTCAGCTTCAACACCGCTGCAGACGTCGATGGCCGCCGGCCTCACCTGCTCGATGGCTTCGGCGACATTGTCCTCATTGAGGCCGCCCGAGAGAATAATAGGCGCATAGTGCTTGGCTTCAATCGCGAACCGCCAATCGAATCTCCGGCCGGTACCCCCGTAACTCCCCGTGAGCCTGGTATCCAAAAGAATCGCGCTCACGCGATAGCTCTTCAACATTGCCGGATCGAACCCCGGCCCCACTCTGATGGCTTTGATGACCTTCACGGAATCGAGGCCCGCGCAAAACTCAGGCGACTCATCTCCATGGAGTTGCACGGCGCCAAGGCCAAGGTCCAACGCCAACTCCTGGACTCGTCGCGCATCTTCATTGACGAAGACTCCGACGCAGGTAACGAAAGGAGAGATCGCAGCAACAATTTCGCGCGCCGATTCGGGGCTAACGTAGCGCGGACTTCGAGGCCACAGGTTGAACCCCAGCGCATCGGCTCCCGCTTCAACAGCGGTCCTGCCCTCTTCCAGGCTTCGGATGCCGCATATCTTTACTCTTACCCTGTTCATTCACTCTCCGCACTCGCGACCAGACGCCTCAGTGCTTCGCCGGGGTCAGGCGCTCGCATGAAGTGCTCACCCACAAGAAACGCGTTGTAGCCGGCCTGCTTAAGGCGATAGATGTCCTGCCCGGTGTGGATGCCGCTCTCACTTACAAGGACAGCATCGCGAGGCGCCACACTGGCGAGAAGCTCGGAGGTTTCAAGCTCGACGGTGAATGTGGTCAGGTCGCGATTGTTGACCCCGATCATCAGGGCGCCCGCTGCCACTGCTGCTTCCATCTCCGCAGCATTGTGAACCTCGACAAGTGCGTCGATTTTCAACTCGGACGCAAGCGCGATCAAATCCGCAAGCAATTTGTCCTCGAGGATCGCAACAATCAGCAGCACGGCATCGGCGCCCGCAGCCAGAGCCTCGTGGATCTGGTACTCATCAAAGAGAAAATCTTTTCTCAGCAAGGGGAGGCCGACTCGTTGGCGCACCACTCGCAGATGGGCGAGCGAGCCGCCGAAGAAGTCTTCCTCGGTGAGCACCGAGAGCGCCGCCGCTCCGGCCTTCTCATAACTCGCCGCAATGGCCACCGGATCGAACTCTTCGCGGATGACTCCTTTCGAAGGCGAGCGATGTTTTATCTCGGCGACGATGTTCGTGCGGCCCCGCCGCGAAAGAGCCTCGCTCATCGAGCATCGGGGGCGCGTCGAGCCTTCGTAAGCTCGGGTCGCGAGTTCATTGACAGGGCGCGCGAGCTTGAGATCGGCAACGCGCAGCGCCTTGGCGTCGACGATTCGGTCGAGCACACCACCCGCTGCCAATATTCCTTTGGGTCTCGTCTTCGAATCCATGCTGTTCGCTGTTGTTCCCTGGGTTGTGGGCCTGAGTCAGAGTTTCAGAAAGTTCTCGAGCAGCATCTTGCCGTTGTCCGTCATTATCGACTCCGGATGAAACTGCACGCCCTCGACCGGAAACTTCTTATGGCGGAGCGCCATGATCAATCCGTCATGTGAGGTGGCCGAGATCTCGAGCCAGTCGGGCAGGCCCTCCTTCTTAACCATGAGCGAATGGTACCGCGTAGCCTTGAAGCCGGGAGGCATTCCGCGAAAGATCGTCCGCGAGTCGTGACGGATCTCCGACGTCTTCCCGTGCATCAATGACGGCGCGCGAACGACCCGGCCGCCGAAAGCCTCGCCTATTGCCTGGTGGCCCAAGCAGACGCCGAGTATCGGGATCTTGCCTGCGAATTCTTTGACCGCGTCAATGGTGATGCCGGCATCGGCGGGGACCCCGGGTCCCGGCGAAATGACGAGCCTCTCAGGCTTCAGTTGAACCATCCCATTTACCGTGATGGCGTCGTTGCGATAAACCTGAACCTCGGCCCCAAGCTCGCCGAGATACTGTACGAGGTTATAAGTAAA
>JBGPFL010000180.1:0-7854 GCA_041483295.1 Blastocatellia bacterium
AATTAGTGAACTTGTCTTACATATCTCACAGCGCGGCGGTCAAAGAGAGTCCGATTCAAGGAAGAGGCCTGTTCGCCACAGCGCCAATCAAGAAAGGCGAGATCGTTTGCATCAAGGGTGGCCATATCTTCGATCGCCAAACCCTCGATGCAGTAAAGGAGACCCTGGGGCCTTCGGAAATCCAGATCGCTGAGGACCTCTTTATTGGGCCCCTCACCGACGAGGAGCGAGAAGGCAGCATGATCTTCAGCAATCATTCATGCGATCCGAACATAGGTGTGAAAGGCCAGATCGTATTCGTGGCTCTGCGAGACATCGAGGCCGGTGAAGAGCTGACTCACGATTGGGCGACCACTGATGACGACACATACGAGATGGATTGCAGATGCGGGGCTCAAAACTGCCGCAGAACCATTACGGGCCGTGACTGGGCGCGAAGGGATTTGCAGGAGAAGTACAGGGGCTACATGTCCTGGTACCTGTCGAAGAAGATCATCGATTGGTGAATTCGACCAGCAGGTTCAACTTTTCGAGCGCCGCGCCCCGGTCGATGGACCGAGATGCGAGTTCGATTCCTTCTTTCAGATCCGCAGCCAGGCTGCCGGCAAGAAGCGCAGCCGCGGCGTTGAGCAACACAATATCGCGGCGGGGACCTGGCTGGCCGTTCAGGATGGCTCGGATTATAGCGGCATTCTGAAGAGCGTCCCCGCCTTGAATGTCCCGAAGCGACGCCCGCTCAACGCCGAAGTCTTCAGGCCGGATCGTATAGGTGCTCACTTTCCCGTTCTTCAGTTCGGTAATCTTGCTCTCGCCGCTTATTGATATTTCGTCCAACCCGTCGCTGCCGTGCACGACCACAGCGCGGCGGCTTCCCAGCTCGCCCAACACCCGGGCCAGTAATTCCGTCAGGTGAGCCGCGTAGACCCCGATGATCTGAGCATCGGCTCCGGCGGGATTGGTCAGCGGACCGAGCATGTTGAAGATCGTACGGATGCCCATCTGCCTGCGGGCCGGCGCTACGTACTTCATTGCTCCGTGGAGCAGCGGCGCGTGAAGGAAGCCGATGCCGACTTCGTCGATGCATTCGCCTATGCGTTCGGGCGCGAGGTCGATTTTGACACCGAGAGCTTCGACCACATCAGCGCTGCCGCATTGACTCGACGCTGAGCGGTTGCCGTGCTTCGCCACGCGAAGGCCGGCGCCAGCGACGATGAAGGCGGCAGCCGTCGAAACGTTGAAGCTGCCGCTCGCGTCTCCTCCGGTTCCGCATGTGTCGATCAGGGCCTCTCGCTCGGTGCCGCCGATGGAGGCGCCCACGGAACGCGGTCTCACCTGCGTGGCCTTGCTTCGCATCACGCGCGCGAAGCCGGTCAACTCTTCGACCGTTTCACCCTTCATTCGGAGCGCGGTGAGCAGGGATGCGATCTGCGCATCGGTGCACTGGCCGGTCATGATTTGTTCGAGCACCGCCTCGGCCTCGGGGGAAGTCAGGTCCGCGCGGTCCACGACCTTCTTGATGGCTTCTGTGATGTTCATGAGTCATCAAGCTAACACTGGGAAATGCGAAATGCGAAGTGCGAAATGCGAAATTCGCAAATCTCGCATTTCGCATTTCCTCCCCCGAATACTGTGGCGTAGAGAATGCGTGAGAACATTCGAGAGTTCATCAAGGGAATTCCTCCGGGTTGTTGTTTATGCCAACACCTAAACACAACCGCTGACGATTCCGAACAGTGGGTAGCGCGGATCAAGGCTGTTGAAGCACTCCGCTCCTCGGCTACAGGCACGAAACTGGCCGCCAGAGCCATTCCTGTTATCACTTGCCGCCGAGCAGCCTTGAAATCAGCAGCCGGAGTTCCTGCGGGCGCTTCTCGCCGGCACCCCTGAAGGTGGCTTCGATCTGTCCCTCCGGGCCGACGATAATGTGGGTTGGGAACGCGGAGATCCCCATCTGTGTAACGATAAACGCTCCGGCCTCCGGGATGACCTGGTAGTCGAACGGAATCTCTTTCAGAAACTTCCGCAGTTCGTCCTGTTTGTCCATGGCCATCGCCAGGAAGACGACGTTCTTGTCTTTGAACTCCGCTACAAGCTTGTTGAGATCGGGGATCTCGCTTCTACATGGCGCGCAGCCGATGAACCAGAAGTTGAGAACCACCACCTTGCCGCGCAGCGCGGCAAGGTCAAACTGCTGGCCGTTGAGCGCAGTGACCTTGAAGGAAGGAAGGTTCTTCTTGCCTGAGCCTGCAGCGGCCATCTCGCTCCGCTTCGCCCCCAGGTAGGACTCGAAGCCGTCCAGCCCGCCGTGCGTTCGTTGATAGATGGCCTTCAATCGGTTCTCCGCTTCATCTGACCCTGTGCGCCAGGCCTGCAACAGCGCCGACTCGGCTCGCGCGGTAAAAGAGAGATATTCCCAGATGCGAGCTTCCAGCAGATAAAGCGCGGCAGAGGTGTCGGCTTGGAGCGCCTGCGCTGCTTTCACCGCCGCGATCGCCTCGCCGTATTGCTTCTGATCAAGCGCAGCCTCAGCCTTTATCTTGTACGCCGACACTAATCGGTATTCGCTCGACTTGATGCTCAGATCGCCGTACAGCAGAGCTTTCCCTTGGAGCGTGAGGTCGATGGCTTTGTCGACGAGCGAAGCCGTCTGCTCGTGCTTGTATTTGTGAGTCGAGTAGGAGGTGGCCAGATTGAAGTAAGGGTGTGGGTTGTCAGGCTCGGCTTCGATCCACTTCTGACAGATCGCTTCGATCACCTCAAGCGGCGCGTCTTTTTCATTCGCCAGTTCTCCCGACTTGTCGCGCGCGAAATCGGTTTCAGGGCGCTGCCTGGCAAGCTCCACCACAAACCCTCGCACCGCATTCGGACCTTCACCGGTGAACTTTCGCGAGTAAGCTTCATAGGCATAGTCGCTCAACGCGCGGCCGGTGTACTCCGCGTCGGGAAACTGCGTAACCAGGCGCCGCAGGAACTCGAGGCTCTTCTCTTCGTGATTCAGCAGCAGGTGGCCATAGGACAATGAGTAGAGGAGATTGGCCGGTTCGCCCTTGACCTCGCGGGTGAGCTTGTCGATGTCCGCGGCTACGATCTCCTTCACCTTGTCGCGGTCCACGACTCCAGCCATCTGCCACTTCATATGATAGGCGGCGTAGTTGTCGGGGTATAGGGTCAACTCCTTCTCAACCCACTTTTTGTATTCGTTTGAGAAGGCATTGAGCAGATTGGCGCCCCTGGCCGGTACGCCATCGGGCCGATAGACCATGACATTCTTTCGCGCCTCTGGGTCCAAGCCGTCAGGAAGCCTCACGAAGGCAATCTGAATGACCGCGAGGTCCGTCTTCAGCGCCAACTCGTATCTGAAAACCGACCCGTCCTTCTTCATCTTCACGACCATGCCTTCTGATCGGCCCGCGAAGGAGAGATGCGCGGATAGATAGACCTCGTCGGCGAGCGAGAACTTTGCGCCCTTCGCCGCCGGGTCGTAGATGATGGTCAGGGTCTGTCCCCATCTTGGTTGCTCGGGCTCAACGCGCGTCTGCCCCATCGCAATTCCGGTCATGCAGGCGAGAGTTGTAACCAGGCAAGCCATTCGCGCCAGACGTTTGATCGTATCCGCCATCCTTGCCTCCTTGTTAACTACAGAGCTTACCTCGTGGAGAGCCTCTCGACCCGAAGCGAACCATCGCCGCTCTTCATTGTGGGTGACAGCACCAAACTATCATAGGCAGTGCTCAGTTGTCAGTGGTCGGCAGTCAGGGGTCACGGGTCAGCGGTCAGAGATCAGCGGTTAGATGTCAGAGATCAGAGTCCACTGACAACTGACAACTGACAACTGACTACAAAGTATAGTTCTTGAGCTTTTCGCCGGGGCGTCGCTCTCGAACCACAGCGCGTTCCTCTCCTGCTTTCACTGCAACATACTCTTCTTCTGTGAGGACCACTTTCAACCAGAGCTGCAGGTCGCGACTGCCCAACGCGAGCCACTGACCCTCCGGGCTGAAAGCCACTGAGTTGTAGCTGATCTCGGTGAACCGCAGCGTCTTGATCAACTCTCCAGCCGCAAGCCTCCACACCTTGATCGTCCTTCCAAGGCTCCCAGCAGCCAGCAACCTTCCGTCCGGGCTGAACGCAAGGGAGGTGACATCATTGGCGAGACCACTCAGCGTCTGAATCTCGCGTCCGGATGTGTCCCAAATCTTGATCTGCCGATCGTCGCCCCCCGAGGCCAGCAACTTTCCATCTGGACTGAAGGCGAGCGACTCGACGCCGCTGGCGTGTCCTCGGAGGGTCGCGACAGTTCGGCTGGTGCTCACATCCCACAGCCTGATTGTCTTGTCGAGGCTCGCCGAGGCGATCCATCTGCCGTTGGGGCTGAAGACAACCGAAGTCACAAAGTGCTTGTGCTCGCCGAGAGTCTGCACCTGCCGTCCGGTCGCGACCCTCCATAACCGGACGCTGCGATCGTGGCTTCCCGAGGCCAGCCAGTTTCCATCGGGGCTGAAAGCGACCGCGCGCACCTCCCCGTCGTGGCCTCGGAGGGTTTGAATCTCTCCGCCGCTGTCCGAGTCCCAGAGCTTGATGGTCTTGTCTCTGCTGGCCGACGCCAGCCAACGGCTGTCGGGACTGAAAACCACCGAGTTCACGCTTGCAAGGTGCCCATCGAGTTGCAGCGCGCTCAAGCCGCTGGATACCTCCCAGACCTTGAGGGCCCCGTTCAGAAATCCGGACGCGAGCAGTCGCCCGTCAGGGCTGAAAGCCACCGAGCGAACGTAGTCGTTCAGGTCTATTTGGTACTGCTTGCGAAAGAGGTCGTAGATGTCACTCATTTGCCGCTGAAGGTGAGATAGAATCTTCTGGAATTCCAGGCCGTCCTTATATGTCTTCGCTTCCTCCATTCTGCGTTCGATCTCACGGAAGAGCCCCGTGATCTTCTCCTCTTCCGATCGAGCGATGACGTAGCCGGGTCTGGGCGCCAACTGGTGCCTCGCTTCATCCAGCTTGTCTCGAACCGGCCTCATCAACCCATCGAGCAACGCACAGACCTGCGTCCTCATCTGCTCGAACACTCGATCATTCCTCGCCCGTTCGTGGTATCGAGGGTCGCCTTTGATCGAGGCTTCCAGGCTTGTGGTCGCGGACTCCCCGTCGCCCACAAGAGCAGCCAGACAGGCGCGCTGATAGTGAGCTTCGGAGAGTTCGGGGTTCAAACATACGGCCTCCTGGAGATGGATTGCGGCGTCCTCCAGGTTGTGCTGAATGATACAGACCATTCCGGCGAAATAATGGGCCTCTGCCGACTGTCGCCTGTCGCTCGGGCGCGCGTACTTGGCCGCCTTGCGAAAGTAGACCAGAGACTCTTCGAGATCGATCAGATGGTAGAGATATATGCTGGCGATCGAGCGATGGACGGCAACATCCGGGTAGTTACGCTTCTCGGCTTCGAGAAAATCGCTGAGCGCCTCTTCATACCAGCCATTGACATATGCCTGTTCGGCTCGGCGACGATATGCCCGGGCTTCACGCTCGAACTCGGCGAGTCGAATCTCTTGCAGCAGGTCATCGGGTGGTTCCTGGCGCATCTCCAATTTCCAGATCAGATCGCCCAACAGCAGGTTGAAATCGGCATTAAGCTGATCGATCCCGCCCGCAAGCCGCTCGAGGCGAAGCTCAATGCTGTACAGACGCTCATCCGATGCATCGCCCAGTTCAGTGCCCACTGCGCCAAGCCCCGACCCGAGCGCGATCGGGTAATCGCGCGGCGTGACCGGTATCTTAACGGAAATCCCACCTGCCGCGGACTCGGGCGTGACGGCGTTCCTGCTTTGCTCCAGCCTCTCGAGCTCTTCGATCCGGATTTGATTGCTGATGTACTCGGACCATGGCTTCAAGCCGTTGTACACATCGAGGTGATCCATAAACTTATCTCCATTTGGGAGTCAGACAAAGGAAATGCGAAAATGCGAAATGCGAATTGCGAATTTAGAGAACTTAGTGGAATACTCGCATTTCGCATTTCGCATTTCCCATGATCGAACTGCCCCCGGAAATTCTTGGTCCTTCCGCATGGTATGGCCCGGACCTTGTTCGGCGCGGCGATTGGCTCGAAGTGCTTTCGGATTCCGAAGTCGCAGAGGTCGAGCGCGCCGCCCGTCGCCTGGCCGAAAGCACCATTGATATAGTCGCCATCAGCAAGGACGACTTTCCGCTGCCGGAGCTCGGCCCGCGTCTAAAGCGAATGCTGAACGATGTTCTCAAGGGCCGCGGCTTCGCCGTGATCCGAGGGCTGCCGATCGAGCGATGGACGCCGCGCGAGTCGGCCGCGGCCTTTTTCGGCGTCGGCTCGCACCTTGGGATCCCGCGCTCGCAAAACGCCAAAGGGCACGTGCTTGGCGACGTCAAGGATCTGGGGCTCGCGAGCAGCGATCCAAACATTCGCATCTACCAGACGCGCGAACGCCAGACCTTTCACACCGATTCGTGCGATGTAGTCGCGCTGCTGTGTCTGCGTCCGGCAAAATCGGGAGGCCTGTCGAGCCTCGTGAGTTCCGTGACAATCTTCAACGAGATGCGGCGGCGGCGGCCGGATCTGCTGAAGGTCTTGTTCGAGCCGATTGAGACCGATCGCCGCGGCGAAACGCCTGAAGGACAGCGGCCGTACTTCCGCATTCCTGTCTTCAACTGGCACGCGGGGTTGTTGTCGACAATCTACCAGCGGCAGTACATCGAATCCGCGCGCCGCTTCCCCGAAGTTCCACCACTCACCCCCGAGCAGGTCGAGGCGCTTGACCTGTTCGACGAGTTGGCCAACGACCCTGCCATGCATTTGCTGATGGAGTTCCGGCGCGGCGACGTGCAGTTCGTTCACAACCATACCGTGCTTCACGACCGGACGGCGTTCGAAGACTGGCCCGAGCCGGAACTCAAGCGGCACCTGCTGCGGCTGTGGTTGGCGCCGCGGGAGGCCAGGCCGCTGCCGCCGGTGTACGCGGAAAGGTTCGGCTCCGTTGCGCCCGGAGACAGAGGCGGAGTCCTGATGAAGGACGCGAGCCTGTCGGCCCCACTCGATGCGGAATGAAAAGGGAAATGCGAAATGCGAAATTCGAAATGCGGAAATTGGGAATGCCCAATTGCTGATTTTGGCCTGCACATTTCGCACTTCGCATTTCGCATTTCGCACTTCGCATTTCTTCACTCGCATCTGAGAGCTGCCATCGGGTCCACCTTAGCGGCTCGACGCGCAGGCACGAAACTGGCTGCCAGAGCCACTCCTGTCAACAAGACCGGGACGACAACAAACGTTTGCGCGTCAGTCGCGCTGACTCCGTAGAGCAAGCTTGTCATCAGGCGAGTCAGCACGAACGCAGCAGATAAACCGATCGCCACGCCCACGGCTGTAAGTGCCACACCCTGGCCGATCACAAGCCTGAGCACGTCCGTAGTCTGCGCACCCAGCGCCATCCTGATGCCGATCTCGTGCCTTCTCTGACTTACCGAATACGAGATCACCCCGTAGATGCCTACGACCGCAAGCACCAGGCCCAGAAGGCCGAATGTTCCGGCCAACTCCGCGCCCAGCCGCACAAACAAAAATGCTCCGCCGTCGCGGAGGTGAGACACCATCGTCTTCACGTCATAAAGCGGGAGGTCCCTGTCAAACTCGCGCACCAGTTCGCGTATCGATGAAGTGAGCATTGCCGGATCGCCCTCACTGTGGACGAAGAGCGTAATCTCCGATCTGTAGTTTTGGGCCAGGGGAAGGTAGAAGAATGAGCGTGGGTCCTCGCCGAGAAACAGGTATTTGCCGTCTTTGACGACCCCGACAATTTGCACGAGAGGACCTTCGAGGCCGACGCG
>JBGPFL010000181.1:0-7808 GCA_041483295.1 Blastocatellia bacterium
CAGCCACTGATCCGAGATCGGGAAGGCAGTCAGCAGCCGAACGCAATTCCGCGTTCAAGAGGCTAAGTCAGGAGACCTGCCCGAGGCCAAGCGACCGATTGCTCTCCGCGTGAGGGGGCGAGGCGCCCAGGTTATGGCTCCTGCTCGACCTATCGCGAGACCGCGTCGGCAGGAGCTTTTCATTGCGCGCAAGTTCGTTTTCAAGCTTCAAGGCGGCGCGGAATACCTCGGCATCACGCCCGGCGCTGCCAGCCGCAATTCTGCCTGCCCGCGCGGTCGGGCTTGTTGCTCTCGCCTGTGCCTGTTTGTCTGTCTCTTGCTCATCCTCGAAATCGGCTCCAGAAGCCACTTATACGTTCACGGACGAGATTGGTCGAACCCTGAATGTGAAGCCCAACCCTCAGCGCATCGTCTCACTTGCTCCCTCGGTTACAGAGACGCTCTTCGCCCTTGGCCTCGACAACCGAGTTGTCGGAGTGACTTCGTTTTGCGATTACCCTCCGGAGGCAAAGGCCAAGGAGAGCGTAGGTGACACCCAGAAGCCCAGCCTAGAGAAGATCATTGCGCTCAGACCTGATCTAGTCATCATATCAACCGCCAGCCAGCTCGAGCAGTCCGTTCGGCACCTGGCTGAGTTGCGGATTCCGGTTTACGTCAGCAACCCTCGCAACCTTGAAGGCCTACTCACCTCGATAGAACGGATCGGAGAGATCGCCGGCGTCCCGGATCGCGCCAATGAAGTCACGCGCCAAATGCGCAGGCGGATCGAGGCTGTGCGGGCACGTATTGAGGCGCGCCCACATCCAAGGGTCTTTGTAATACTCGGGTGCGAGCCTCTGATAACAGCGGGCGCCCCAAGCTTCATAAGCGATTTGATTGCGCGTGCAGGCGGACGATCGATCTCCGCTGAAGAGCCGACGGACTACCCGCAGTTCAGCCTTGAGACGGCAGTCGCCAGGCAGCCCGAGGTGATTTTTTTGCAGGCCGGGAACGAGGATCTCCCGGCAAGGCTCAGCCAGACCCCGGCAGTCCGGGAGGGTCGTGTATACAGACTTGACGATGCTCTATTGCTCCGGCCCGGACCGCGAATAGTCGATGGGTTGGAACAGATGGCCGCGCGGATTCATCCTGAGTGAAAAACCGTTTCGCGTTCCGCGTTCGGCGTTCAGGGTTCCAGATTGTTTGTTCACCTAGGGAGGACCGAAACGCAAAACGAGAAACGCAAAACGAGAGACGAGAAACACGAAAGGCGGAACGCGGAACGAGAAACGCGAAACGCGAAACGTATTTTCAGGCGCGAGCGGCTAACTCAGAGCGGGCTTGTAGTGACGCTCTGCGTCCTGGCCGCCGGATTGATTATCGTTGCCGCATTCGCAATCGCCGTCGGCAGCGAGCATGTTGGACTGACGGAGATAGCAAAGATAGTTGCTTCAGAGGTCACGGGGAGGCTATCGGACGTCTCACCGGTGCACCGGACGATCATTGCCGAAGTCCGGCTGCCACGCGTGTTAATGGCGATCGTGGTGGGGGCGGCGTTTTCGGTAGCCGGCGCCGCATTCCAGGCATTGCTCCGGAATCCGTTAGCCGACCCTGGCCTGCTCGGCATTTCGACCGGCGCTGCTCTGGGCGCCATCGCCGCCACCGTTTTCGCGGAGTCGCTGCCGGTAGGCCGCCCGCTTGCGGCCTTCATCGGAGCGATGGTGACGACAGGAGCCGTATACCTGATAGGGCACGGACGCCAGGGCGCATCGTCGTTGCGGCTGATTCTGGCTGGTGTCATCATAAACTCCTTTCTGTCATCGATGGTGATCTACCTGGTCACGGCGGTGGCCGGACTGCGCTTGCGCAGCGTCCTCTCGTGGCTCATCGGCGACCTTGGGGGCGAGCCCGGATTGTTGCCCATAGTAGCGGCTCTGGTGACGGTCGGTGGTGTGGTGATCTTTGTGAATGCCAGGAGCCTCAATCTATTGATGACTGGTGAACATGAGGCGCGCGCTCTCGGCGTGGAAGTGGATCGCGTCCAGTTGACGGTATACATGGCAGCGTCGCTGGTCACGGGGGCGGCGGTCGCCGCCAGCGGTGTCATAGGATTCGTTGGGCTGATCATTCCGCACGCTGTGAGGCTCGTTGGAGGAAGCGACAACCGGCTTGTAGTGCCCGGCTCGGCATTGACCGGCGCGGCTTTCCTGTTGCTCGCAGACACGCTGGCAAGAACGGTCATTGCCCCCAGCGAGATGCATGTGGGAGTTATCACCGCCTTGATAGGTGCTCCCGTGTTTGTATATTTGCTGCGCCGGACGGGATAAAGAACGTTTCGCGTTCCGCGTTTTACGTTTTACGTTGGGGAACTCGGGTTGTTTACTCAAAGCACAGAAACGCAAACGTAGAGCGCGAAACGTAAAACGCGAAACGTAAAACGTACCATGCTTAACATACGCGACATACACTTCAGTTACGCGGGGCCGGTGCTTAAGGGGGTCTCGTTCGATGTGGCCGCCGGCGACCTGCTTGCGGTGATCGGGCCGAATGGTTCGGGCAAGAGCACTGTGCTCAAGATAATACTCGGTTTCATGTCGCCCTCGGAAGGTTCGGTGATCCTGGATGGACGACCGCTGAAGTCTATGTCTCGACGGCAGGCCGCACGTTTGATCGGGTATGTGGCTCAGGAATCTTCAGTCCGATTCCCGCTCACCGCGATGGAGTTCGTTCTGCAGGGCCGCTTCGCTCAGGGCCGGATACTCGGTTTCGAGAGCGACGAGGACGTACGCGAAGCCAATCGTGCGATGGAGATGACCGAGACGAAACAATTCGCCGGGCGATTGGTGGGCGAGTTGTCGGGAGGCGAACGCCAGCGGGTGATGGTGGCGCGAGCGCTGGCATCACGCCCGAAACTCCTCGTCTTTGACGAACCGGTCGCGAACCTCGACATATCACATCAGGTGAAGATACTGGACCTCGTGAGGAATCTCACGTCGCAGGGCGAGATGTCGGCGATCATCGTAACCCACGAGTTGAATCTTGCCGCGGAGTTTGCGACGGAGGTGCTGATGCTCCGGTCCGGTGAGATGCTGGCGTGCGGGAAACCCCGTGATGTGATGAACGAGAGCAATCTTCGAAATCTGTTTGATGCGAATCTGATAGTCGACACGAGCCCTTCCAGCGGTGCGCCTCGCGTCACGATAGCTGGAGAAATGCGAAAAGGCTAGAAGGGGAGAAGGGGAGAAGGGGTGAAGAGGAGCAACTCCGTAGGTGTTGCGATCAACTGTTTCTCGTTCCAGGCTCGGTTGTTCGCTAGCGGGAACGAGAAACGACAAACGAGAAACGAGAAACGTACAATCTGGGTCGCTTGTTCGGGGAAGGCGGTGCGAGACCGCCACTGTCCCGCAACTGTGATGCGCAACGAACCGGCAATCAAGCCACTGCCATTGAGGTGGGAAGGCGCCGGGTAGGAACTGCGTCGTCTTGAATTCGAATTCGACTGCAAAGGGCGCTAAGTCAGGAAACCCGTTCGACGATCCGTGGAATGAACTCTTTCGAGGAAAGGAGCAACCCCATGTCAACCATGTCAAGAGTTTCGGCCTGTCCAAGTTGTTCGCTCATTAGCGTCGAAACCATAACGCAAAACGCGAAACGCGAAACGCGAAACGCAAAACGCAAAACGCTTTGTTCTGGCCGGCGCATACGGCCAGTAGGATCTGTCTTACTCTTGCTGCTCGGCCGAGCAGCAATCGTTCTCGTTGCAGTTCTCATACTCGGCATCGCATCGCTAGCGAGCTTGCCCGGGCCGGGGCAGGTTGAGGGAACGGTGACCGACCCGTCGGGCGCACGTGTTGCCGAGGCCCGAGTGGCGCTCGTCCGAGCCGCCGGCGCCGTTCAGCAGACGCGAACCGATAACAGCGGCCACTTCCTCTTTTCTGACGTTGCCGAGGGAGCCTACAGCTTGATCGTCGAAGCTCATGGCCTATCGCAGCGCGAGAAGACGATTGTCACTGTCGGCGCTGGCGCGACCGCGAGCGTAGTGGTGAAGCTCGAAATGGCCGCGATCTCTGACCATCTGGTTGTCACCGCAACCAGGACCGAGACTCCTTCCAGCGAGTTGGCCGGATCCGTCTCGGTTACTACCAGTGATGATCTGCAACGCGCCAACCACTCGCTACTATCTGAAGCGCTCCGATCAACGACCGGCCTCGCGGTATTGCAGACCGGGGGGCGGGGCGGGCTGACCTCCGTCTTCGTTCGCGGCGGCGAATCCGATTACAACAAAGTGTTGATCGATGGCGTTCCGGTCAATGCCGCCGGCGGGGCGTTCGACTTCGCCGCGCTCACGCCGGAGAACGTTGACCGCGTAGAGGTCGTGCGCGGTCCGGGCAGCGCCCTGTTCGGGTCAGATGCGATGACCAGCGTGATTCAAGTGGTCACGCGGCGAGGCTCGACTTCAGTTCCGGAATTCGAGCTATCCGGCGAGGGCGGCAGTTTCGATTATCATCGCGAGACCGCGAGATTGGCGGGGCTGACGCGCTGGTTCGACTACTCAGCAAGCTTCGGCTTCCAGACCACTGACGGTCGATTCAGAAACAACGACTACATCAACCGTTCTGCTTCGGCCAATCTCGGATTTCGTCTTGCGCCGAGCGCCGATCTGCGAGTGACGTCGCGTTGGAACAACAATACACTGGGGGTGCCCGGCGCCACCGCAGTGCTCTTTGCGGATCCCGACCAGCGGCAGAAGCATCGAGACTTCGCGCTTGCCGGCGCGTTCGATCTGAGAACGACTTCACGCTGGCAGCAGATCGCGCGATTCATCTATTCGGAAGCCGATACCAGCAGCTTCGACCCCGCCACGGAGGATCTAACAAAGCCATCCACGCCGCTGCTTCCGCCCGGCGCGTTCGGAGATGACTTCGCATTTTCATTTCGCGAACATCAGAAGCGGGCGGGCTTTCAGTATCAGACCATAGCGGCCTTAGGCTCCACTAACGTCGTCACCGGTGGTGTCGACTTCGACCACGAGTCCGCCGACTTTGCCAGTGACTTCAGCCGCTCGTCTCCCTCTCGCAACAATCTGGGCTTATACCTGCAAGACCAGGCTTCGTGGCGCGACCGGTTGTTTGTGACTGGGGGGATGAGGGTCGAGCGCAACACCGGCAGGTTGCCCGACGACTTCAGGGCCGCGCTTCGATCCCTCGATTCGAAGGCGCCGACCGGGGATGTCGGGTTCGGCTACACTGTGAACCCTAAGGTCTCAGCCTCGCTTGTAGCGCGACGTCATCAGGGACAAGAAGTGTTCGGAGCGACGAGATTCAGGGCGAGCTTCGGGCGGGGCATCAAGGAGTCGCACCTTGATGAAGCGTTCAGCCCGAGCCCATTCTTCCTCGGCAATCCGGCACTCGACCCGGAGCGGGCCATCAGTTTCGATGCAGGTGCGCAGCAAGAGTTCCTCGGGCGGCGAGGGAGCCTTGAGATTACCTACTTCGACAATAGATTTCGCGATCTCATAGTCTTCAGATTCGACCCGGCGACCTTTGGACCCGTCAAATTGCCGGATGGCCGCCTCACGAATTTCATCAATCTCGATCGAGCATCGGCGCGAGGTCTTGAGCTGGCGGGGGCGGCGCACCCGCTTCGGCAGTTGCACGCTTGGGCCAGCTATACATTTCTGCGCTCGCTAGTCGAGAGGGCCGGGGATGGGCTCGAACCGGAGGTTGGATTGCCCCTGGTGCGCAGGCCGCGGAATTCGGGCGCTTTCGAAGTAGCTTGGGTGGATGAAAGATTTGACATAATGATCGCCGGGGTTGCGGTGGGCGAGCGGCGAGACGTCGATCCGATTTCGGGGGCGAGGTTCAATCCGGCTGGGAAGGCCATCTTAAATGACGGTTACTTCAAGCTCAACGCGGCCGGCTCCTATCTTATAACGAGACGACTAGCGGCGTTCGCTCGCGTGGAGAACCTGCTCAATCAGGACTACCAGGAAGTGTTGGGATTTCCGGCTTATCGTCTGAATTTCGTAGCCGGGTTGCGGATTCGACTCGGGGGAAACCGGTAGGGCTGAGGGATGGACCGAGTTGATAGAGTCAGCAGCTTAGAGTCTGGATGCGATGCAGCAGGGGAGAGAGTCTTCGACCCTGCTGCACGTCGTTCCGCTGGGAGCAGGCTTGTGTGTGGGCTACGCAATCTGATCGGAAGCATCGCCCCGGTTGATTAAGCGGACATACATCTCGCGGAGGCGAAGTGCGAGCTCGAGTCGCTTGCGCGATTTCCCCATCAATTTCTTATTGCGCCGCTGGCGGGCCAATTCAAGCATTGCCCGCAGAGACTCGATCTCGTCTTCCTGAGCGCGAAGCCGCTCTCTAAAGTATTCGTCAGACATTTCGATACGACCTGAGTTCTTAAGGGCTGTTTTTCGTGGACCTGGTGCCGGTCCTTCATTTGAAGCCTTGCTTCGACCACTCGCGGTCGGCATTATAACTCACCCGATTGCGTTATGGTAGCTGAAATATCTCTTCTTTTTTTTTGGCTTCGGATCCTCTGTGGTCGGCAGTTAGAGTGCGTCGGATTGGCCGCTCTTTACGGGGACCGCATATCCGTCGCTACTTCGCTTAGGGACCCCAAGCTTTTTCAGAGCGTGTGCCGAGGGCAGGCCGGTCGCGGGGAGCTGGTTGGCACTTTGGAACTGCTTCATCGCCTCAACTGTCCCGTCATCGTACTGACCAGAAGCCGGTCCCGAAAGGTAGCCCAGCTTGATCAACGCCCTCTGAATCTCGGTCACCCGTTCAGTCGGTATTCCTGTAGCGGCTTGCCGTCCGCTGGTTGGAGAGTCCTGGGCTACGGATTGCCGGCCGCGCCTCGATCGCGCGTACCGGCCTCGCCGCTTCCCTCGCCCCGCCGACCGATCGCGACCGCGTCTTGCGCCTCTGCTTGCGCGGCGTGATAACTTTTTGTCTCGACCCTTCTTCTTGACGGCGCGGTGAGTATGGCGGCCGCCACCTGAGTTGGCGAAGGCGGTGTTGTCTACCCTAGGCGCCAGGCTTGAAAACAGGATTGCAAACGTGATTGCCAGTACGTAAGCCCGTTTGCGTATGGATCGCATGCAGTAAGTCTCCTTTTGATCCGCAGATGTCGCAGATTTCGCAGATGTAACGAACGCATTGTCAGTTCCTCTAGGGACGGTTAATTCCAAGTTGATTGGGTCCTCTCGCGGTTCTTCATCTGTGTGATCTGCGCAATCTGCGGATGGTTTTCTCACCCGACGCCTTCGAGGAATCTGGCGTCGAATGCCGAAGGATAGAGATCCTTGATCTCAAACTTCTGCACGTCACCCACGAGGTTCGCCAAAAGGACCGCTGTATCCTCCGAAGAGAACTCCCATATCATCTGCCGGCAACAACCGCACGGCGGAGTGACCGGTTCGCTGTCGGCAACCACGGCCATCTTCACGATCTCCTGCGCGCCGTCGCTCACCGCCTTGAAGATCGCCACTCGCTCGGCACACATGGTCAGACTGTAGGTCGCGTTCTCGATATTGCAGCCGGTGAACACACGGCCGTCCGCCGCCAGTAATGCCGCCCCAACCGCAAAGTGCGAATAAGGCGCGTGCGCCAGCAAACGTGCTTCCTTAGCCCTCTCTATCAGCTCGTCATCCGTAGTCCTCGCCGGGTTGCTCCTCTTCCCCATCTTGGTTCTCCAATCTATCGACGACAAAACAGCTAATTGATCGAGCTCCGTTCGTCACCGGATGTCAGCATGGGATCCTGCCGTTCGACTGACCCCGCCAGTATCGACTTGATCTTGCCGGTGATCAAATCTATACC
>JBGPFL010000182.1:0-7804 GCA_041483295.1 Blastocatellia bacterium
ACGAATGAATCACGAATGATTCAGCCGACTCCGAGGGATCCGCTTCAAACAAGTGGACCTGCGATACCACGAAGGGAGGGACTCTGGCGTCTATTTTTTGAAAAGAGAGGAATCATCGACTGAGCCGAATCTGGCTTCGTGTTCATCGCGAGCCTCTTCTTCAGCCCTGCGCGTATTTTCGTTGTCTCGTTTCCGTTGAAGCTTCCTCGCAGGTTCTGCGAGAGTGGACAAGTAGTCGACCCACTGACCGGGTCGAAAGAGAGAAACAGCAGATCCGAAACCTGTTAAGAACACCGGCTCCAACTTGCGAACCGGCCACCGTCCGCGAACCAGGGACACTGTGACGCTGCAGTTCAACCAGCCGTCCCGCCCCGAGGGACAGCACGAGATCTGGAGGAACTTGTCTTTGAAATGATAGGCGCCAAAACGGTCCGGCCTTAAGCTCGGCCGGTCGAAGTCGCCGCGAAACACGTGCTCCCTCATGAAATCGACGGCAAGGGATTTCACAGTTATCGCCTGTCTGGCTTCCGGGGTCATGCCGAGGCCTTCGTACACGTGAGGTATTATGAGGGGACCAGAAGCGGCGATCAAGACTCTTGTATTTGCGGTACGAAGGGGCAACCACGAATTTCACGAATTGCACGAATGACCACGAATGATTCGTGTCAATTTGTGTAATTCGTGTTATTCGTGGCTTCACCTTTCACTCGGCGGATGCTTCGAACGGCCATCGCCGGGAACGCCACGACCAGGCAAAAAAGAAGATCACCCCCAGAGCGAGACTTCCCAACCCGAATAGAATTACCTTCCAGTCTGTAGTCGCGAAGATAAAGATCCAACCGACCAGAGCAACGATGCTGGGAATTGGATAGAACCAGATTCGAAATGGGCGCTCCATCTCGGGCGAACGTCTTCTCAGCAGCATAACGGCAAAGATCTGCCCGATGAACTGCACCAGAATCCTGGTCGTAATCAGCGCATCGATCACGATCCCAAGTGAAAAGAAGCAGCAGATGACAGAAATGACCCCAATGACAATCAGCGATACATACGGGAAGTTATTCTTCGCGTGGAGACGGCCAAAGATCTTGAAGAAGTACCCATCCCGAGCCGCGGCGTAGGGTATTCGCGAATAGCCGAGCAGCAAGGCGAAGACCGACCCAAATGCCGTCCACAGGACCATCGCGGTGAAAGCGGTCGCGACTCTCGAGCCATAGATCTTCTCCATGAATATCGATACTACGAAGTCCGAGCTCGGGTGCTGCTCAACCGGGACAAACTCGCGCCAGGGCACGATGCCGACTATCGACAGATTAACAGCGAAGTAGATCATCGCCACCGTGATCACGCTGATGATTATCGAACGCGGGATCACTCGCCCCGGATCCTTGACCTCGTCGCCGATGTAACAAATGTCGTAGTAACCGAGATAGTCGTACATGCCCACGCGTGCCGCGGCGCCCAGGCCGAAAAGAAATCCGAGAGAGAAGTTGAATGCGCCCGGCGGGAAGTCGAACGCCACCTTCGGGTCAAAGTGCATCACGCCGGTGGCTATCACGGCTCCAGTAGTGAGGAGCGATCCGATCCACAGACTGACCGTGAGTTTCCCAATCGAGTGAATTCTGCGATACAGCAGGATAATGTTGACGGCGCCGATCGCCGCAGCTACGAGGAGCTTCTGTGTCTCGGTAATGCCGGTCCAGACGTACCCGACATACTTTGAGAACCCTATGTAACCCGATGCAATCTCCAACGGCCCGCTCAGAATGAACTGCCAGATGAACAGGAAGGCCATCAACCTGCCGTAGGTCTCGCGGCCATAGCCTTCGCGCAAGTAGACATAGGTCCCTCCCGAGCCCGGCATCGCGGCGCCCAGCTCGCTCCAAACCATCCCGTCAGGAATGGCAATGAACACGGCTATGAACCAGCCGATCATCGCTTGTGGCCCTCCGAGCGCGCTCATCAGCAGCGGGATCGTGATGAAGGGTCCGATCCCAATCATGTTCGACATGTTGAGGGCGGTCGCTTGCAGGAGCCCAAAGCGCCGGATCAACTGCGGATGTCCCTGAGGTTCATTCATGCAGGATCGAGGATAGGATTTAGGATTTAGGATTTAGGATTTAGGATCTAGGATGATCTAGGATCCAGGTACCGGCTGGCTCCCAAGTTCTAAATCCTAGATCCTAGATTCACGCCGGGAAGCCCGGATCTGCCTTTATCCTTGCGATCTGGGCAGTGTGACGGCTCTCGTGTTTGCCGGCGATGATCAGCCATTGATACCCGTTGAGATCTCCCAATAGCGGGTGCGGATAGGTGAGTCCAGTCAGATCGTATTCACCCAGGTGCTCCCACGTTGCAACGACGTTTTCGCGCGAAGCCCTGAGCCTGGCGATCGACTCGGCTGCTGGAAGATGAGCGCGAGGAGCCACTCGATCCGGCGCCTGGACTCTGGCGCCGGTTATCTTCGGCATGAACTCGTCGAGACTCCCGAGCACCGACGCTTCAGGTGTGGGATCAGCTGGAAGGTTCTTCTCCGCGGCCTGCTTGAGCATATTGGCCGTGAGTTTGGCATTAGCCTCGTCAGTCAGCGCCATATGATGAAGCACGTCGCTGATGGACCACTCACCTTCGGCCGGCTTGTGATCGAGCTGAGCCTCGCTCAAGCCCGATGACGCATCGAGCAGGCCTTGCCTTTGATTTGAAATTTGGTCCAGGACTTCTTGTAGCTTCTTTGATGCTTGCATGATTCCTCCCTTGAACAGGTTGTATGATCACTAAGTCAGTCACGAAGTTGATTGATGCGGACCTCGTCAAGACCGACCGTTCAGAACGTATCGATGCGGGTGCAGATAGGATAGCGGTTGATGATAGGATGGATCAACACAACCGGAGCCACTGGGTGCAGGCTGATAAGGCATCGTTAGAATGAGGCTCTTGATTGTGTGTTTGCCTCTCATCGAGAACGGGAATAACATTGTGTTTCAGTCAACGTAAGGGAGAGCCAGAGCAAAGAATCTAATGGCCACATATATTGAAATCGCACGTCCATCCTACCAGCCGGTCCAGATCATCAACCCCAACGATGTCAGCGGCGCGAGCCTCGGCGCTACGCTGTCAGTCCCCTTCCGCGGTGTTACCTCCGAACCGTACCTGTACGTCGAGTTTCCTACTTTCGCTTGTTGGCTGGAGGCTTCCATCATAGAAATCGAACAACAACTCATGTCTGGCGTAGTCTCAATACAGGTCACCCTATATGACGGCGTCGCGTTGAAACTAATTCTTAACGGAAGGCTGAGCGAAGATGGAACGGAGTTTTCTGTATTAGGGGCAGCGTTACAGACCGCTTTGACCGAAGAACGCCCGCGATCCGACTTCGTCGCGGCGACACTGAATGCTCTCTTGGGCCTGTCTGGGAAGGTGCGACTCCATATTCCAGAAATTGGGCTGGACGTCGAATCGAGCTTCGACATATCGCTTTTAGACATCAGTCAAAAACTACAGGCTCGCCAAACGGACTACCGGCTGATGGTCATCGAGCGAGCGACCGGTCTGGAGTTCGTCATGCCTACATCCGGCTTTTCGGGCGAGGAGATTGGAGACATCAGCTTTGCTTACTACGCGATAACAGAGCGGTCGTTTATTCACGTGCTGAACTACGTCCAGCTCCTGACTCCCGCCAACCAAGAATCGATCGACATTGTATCAGCCATCGACAAGTCAGGCGTGCTGCCATCCCTTCCTCCGAAGCTCGAGACGAGGACGATTCTTGGCCATTCAGTTAGGCTCGGTCCGCAGACTTACACCATCGAAGACGCCTATGTTGAGAATTTTGACAGTGTGCTCCAGGAATTAGCGGTGGCTGACGGCCACGAGGTTAGCGTAACGGTCCGTTCACGTGGAAACGACGCAGTCTACTACCTGCCGCAGGCGCCACAGCTTCCCGACTCACCATGGACTCCGGAGATTCAGGCGTTGGTCGACCTCGAGTCGAGACTTGACGCTGAGCTTGTCGATCGCTACAACGCCCTGGCTGCTGCGAGCCTCGCTAACTTAACGGACGAAGAAATAGCCGCCGTCACCGAGCGCCCCGAACTGGATGAAGATGCCTTCCTAATAAACGGAACTGACAGAAACAGCAACCAAGACGAAGGGGGAGACAATACTTAATGCCGATTGAGCCCCCGCCGCCCGGAACATCTCTCGTGGTCGACAATGACCTGTTCCAGGACTGGAGATTTAGCCAGCCCTACATTTTGGCGGAGATTCGTGATTATCAATCGCGCCTGAAGATGCTCCCCGCGCTGACTTCAATGACAGTGTTCGAAGCGCTCGGCGGATTGAGAATGTGGAAGTCAAGAGCCCCGTTCCTGATGAACGCACGATCCTGGCCCGCAATGCCGCTGAACAATTGATCGGCGGCTGTCGAGTTCTCCCTTTCGATCAAGCGGCGGCAGGGGTGGCTGCTTACATCTTCTGGCGTCTCTCAAGAAGCGACCGCCGCGCGCACTGGAAAGATGTATTTGTCGCAGCCACTGCATTGGCGCACAGGTATGGCATCGCAACTCGAAATCTCAGAGACTTCGAGCTCATGTCGGGTTCTCTGCCGCCAAGCCACCCGCGACTGTACGTTAGCGTATGGAAGCGGTGACCGAATGCTTGTATGCATTGTGTTTTCTTATCGCCTTGACATGAGCCGACCCTATGCGGCGATGGCTATCGAGGTCACGAACTGAACGCTCCAAACTATACGGGAGATGTTGTGTCAGAAAGACGGTAGGCGGGTTTTAGGATTAGGCAATCAATCCGCTGACGGGGAAGCAACTCGCCACGTGTTAGAAGACCAACAAGAATCTGGGATCCCAGCCGCCACTCGCCGACAGCAGCCAAGCAGAGGTTGGATCATTCTCGTCTCCGCCTTTTTCCTTGTCTGGGCAGTGAGAGCGACGGTGCTCTACAGCATCGACCTAAGCATACCGCCCGGAGCTTTGAGACAGATCTATGCAGACACGATTCGAATCGCGTTGTGGGTTCTACCCGTCTTCATCTACCTGCGCTTCGTAGACAAGGTCGATTCGCTCCGATATCTGAAGCTCAATACCCATATCGAAACCAGGGCGCTGCTTCAGAGCATCGTCCTCATCGCGGCCTACATGGTTGCGGCAGTTCTTCTGGACTATTGGCTCAGAGGCAGAACTTTGTTTCACTCAGTGAGATCGGAGCGACTCTTGCAGATTGCCCTCGCACTGCCCTGCGCGCCGGTCGCCGAAGAGATCCTCTTCAGAGGCTTCCTGCTGCGAAAGCTTCGAGCGTATCTCGGCTTCTGGAAGGCGAATGTCTCAACCGCGCTTCTGTTCACGATTATTCACTGGCCAAACTGGCTCTACACAGGCGGCCTTCGAAAGGAGGTCGCCGTCAACTCGATCTCGATCTTCCTGTTGGGTTGTTTCTTCGGGTATCTGGCAAGGAAAACAGGTTCATTGTGGCCTGCTATCGCCGCGCACACACTGAACAATCTGATTTCGTTCTTGTTGATCCGATTGTAGGGTTCGGCGGGTCAGAGCGCCTTGCGCGACAAACGAGAAACGCTACTCAGCACTCAGCACTCAGTACTCCGGGTGGCAACCTCCACAGGTCTGCCCGTGCGAGATGACTCATAGATGGCTTGAACGAGCTCGACGCTTTTTCGCCCCTCCCGTCCATCACAACGCGGCACACCGTCCATTCGGATAGCCTTCAAGAAGTCCTCGATTACCATTCGGTGGCCGCGAACGTCGGACACAACCGGCGAGGTTGCACTGGCGTTCACGTCCTCCTCCCCACCGCTCTTGAACTCGTCTGTTGGAGACCGAAGGTCCGCGGCAATCACGCGGTCGTGTTCCAAAATGATAGTGCCTTCTGAGCCGGTCAACTCGACTCGCCTGTTATACCCCGGATAAGCAGAGGTCGCGGCCTCAAGCGTTCCAACGGCGCCGCTCGCAAACTCGAGCGTCGCAACGACAGTGTCTTCTGTCTCGATCTGGTGAAGCGCGGTGATGGCTTTGGCATAGACTCGTTCGACAGGCCCCATCAGCCACAACAAGAGATCGACGGTGTGCACGCCCTGGTTCATTAGCGCGCCGCCGCCGTCAAGCGACCGGAGGCCGCGCCAGCGAGAGCCGGAGTAGTACTCGGACGTTCGATACCACTTCACGTGTGCGGTGGCGAGGATGGGCGTGCCAAGCTTGCCCGCGTCGATGAACTGCTTAAGTTCTGTTATGTGCGGCTTCACTCGATCTTGAAAGAAGACGCCAAGCTTGACGTGAGCCTGCTCGCACGCATGTATGAGTGCGTCGGTTCGTTCTGTGGTTATGTCGATGGGCTTTTCAACGAGCACGTGCAGTCCACGACGAGCGGCAGCGATACCCTGTTCGGCATGCAGACCTGACGGACTCCCGATGGCTACAATCTGCATGGGCCGGTGATCCAGAAACGATTTGATGTCGTGATAGGCGACGACGCCGCAAGCGCGGGCCAGTTTATCTGCCTTTTCTCGGTTCTTCCCGCACACGGCGGCGATCTCGACGCCCTCTATCTCTCGCGCGGCTCGCGCGTGTGTGCTGCTGATGCTACCGCCGCCCAGGATCCCGATGTGAATGGCCATAGGGGTTATAGCCTAGCGCAAGATGGCATCTCGCGCTAACTCAGAAGCCGGGTAACGTTTCTCGTTTCTCGTTCCGCGTTTCTCGTTCTCTATTCAAATGACGCAAGCGAAACGAGAAACGAGACCAACCCAAGGAGATTAGAGGTTTGAGAGAGGGATCTATACCACGCGTTACTGAAGGCTCAAGTGCCAGCAGGAATGAATCCTCGTCCCAACCTCTACAAACGCGAAACGAGAAACGAGGAACGAGAAACGTCTTCCGTTACCGGTAGCAATAGGCTGTCCCGCTACATTGACAACCATGCTCGCTTAGGCAACAATGCCGCAACACACAGGCAGCACAAGCGTGAGATTAGACCATTAAACCGGAGATTCGAACCGATGCTCGGAACAAAACTGCGGATGAGGAGTTCAGTTCGGCCGATGCTAATTGTCGCGGCCGCGCTATTGTTACTCAGTTGCGGCAAGTCGCAGCGTGGACCCAAGGCCTATTCGATCGCCGTCATTCCAAAAGGAACCACCCACGAATTCTGGAAGAGCATTCACGCCGGGGCAGTCAGGGCCGCGCGCGAGCTGTCGGCCCAGGGAACCGAGGTTGCCCTCACCTGGAAAGGCCCGCTCCGCGAGGATGATCGCGAGCAGCAGATTCAAGTGGTCGAGGGCTTCACCAGTCAGGGCATAAACGGCATCGTGTTAGCGCCGCTCGATAGCCGAGCGCTCGTGCGCCCCGTCGAGGAAGCCGGGCGCGCCGGCATTCCTACGGTAATCATCGATTCGGGGCTGGAATCCGAGAACATCGTGAGCTTCGTGGCGACCGACAACCTGCGCGGCGGCGAGCTTGCGGCCGAACGAATGGGCGTCCTGCTTCAAGGGAAAGGCAAGGTCCTGATGCTGCGATATCAGGAAGGTTCGGCCAGCACCGAGCAGCGCGAAGAAGGCTTCATGAAAAAGTTGAAGTCGAGCTTTCCCAACATTGAAGTGATTTCGTCGGACCAGTATGCGGGCCCTACCAGGGACACTGCCAAGCGCGCCTCCGAGAATCTGCTCAACCGATTCGGCAATGACATTCAGGGTATTTTCTGTCCGAACGAATCCGCGACTTCGGGAATGCTGCTAGCGCTGCAGGACATCGGCAAAGCGGGAAGGGTAGTCTTCCTCGGCTTC
>JBGPFL010000183.1:0-7803 GCA_041483295.1 Blastocatellia bacterium
CTGCCCGACTGAAAAAAGAGCACGAAACCAAACAACAGAACCAGCGGGTTTCGCAGCACGTGCCCGGCCTCAGTCAGGCGGAAGCTCTGTGCCTGCCCCGCAGGCGGAAAGCGCACGCCGAGGAATAGGACTGCCGGCGCCATACTCAGGCCTACTGCGACCAGCAGGATATTGGTCAATCCCGCGCTCTTCAACAGCGAGCCGATTACCAGCGGCAAGAACGACGCCCCAATGCCAAAGAAGACACCGAGGAGATTCATGGCCGAGCTCTTCAGGCGAGGGTCGGTGTAGAGATCGGCGATTACGATGTTGCTCGCCCCGTTGAGGGCAGCTCCCCCAATGCCCAGCAAAAAGACGGCCATTAAGAGTGTCGAGTAGGTAGAGGCCCCGGCGATCAGCAGAAGAGCTACGACGACGATGAACACTCCACCCATCAGCACTGGTTTCTTGCCGGCCCGGTCCATGAGCGGGCCGATTCCGAGCATGCTCAGCATCACGGCAAAGTTCAGGGTGAAGAAGAGATTGCCCGCTCGCGCCAGATCGAATTCCAGTTGCTCGGAGAGTACAGGCAATACCGCGCCCAGCAGCGCCATCACGATTCCGAACACAAACATAGCCGCGTAGGCCGCCACACTCAGCCAGGTCCTTCGAGACTGTTCGCTTGATTCATGCGCCTGAATCATGGGATGAGGTCTGTTATGGGTTCGCGGTTTCACTCACAACGTGAGACGGGGCGCTCTGGTTGCCGAACCGATCGACAGCGGCCACTCTGTATGAGTACCTCTTTCCTATCACGACGCGATCGTCGCGATAGGCCGTCACGTTGCTCAGAGGCTGAGCAGTCAGCTTGAGCCACTCAGCGTCCCCCGCCTCCGCCGACTCAGCTCGATAGATGTTGTAGCCCACCACGTCGCGCTCCTGGCTTGTTGGCCAGAAAAGACTGATCACCCCGTTCGCAGATGCAATTGACACCGGCTCGGGAGCTGCGGGCGCAAAGGTATCGAGCGGCGTTAAGCCGGCCGGCTCACTATCCGCGCTCTCGATGAGTCCAGTCGCGCCCTGCGAAAGCGTGCGGACCACGTACACGTAGTCAGCCTTGTATTGGAACCTGGTGTCGGTGAAGTGGGACTCCGTGATGGGTTCGGAATTCAAGGGTTTGGTGAAGGCTTCTCGTCTGGCGGTTCGCCGGTAGACGTTGTATCCGGCCACCGACGCGGGGCGCGTGCCGTCGACGTTCGAGTCCGGAGGCGACCACTCGATCTTCACTTCGTCCTGCGCTGAAGCTGCAACATGCAAGCTTGTTGGAGGAGCGGCCACAGCGGCCAGAGGCTCGATGGCGACGCTGTTTGAAAACGACGACTTCTGGCCGCGCTCGTTGATGTAGCGCACGGCGTATCTGAGCCTGACGCTCGACGCATCGCGGGCACTCTTAAGGTCGATCGAGTCTGTGTACTGCAAGCCGCCGACGGTCTTTACCAGAGCTTCGAGAGTCGCTCGATCGAGATACCCTATCAAGTCGGCCGCCGCTTCGTAGTCGTCCGGATCCAGCAAGGGCTCTTGATCTTTGGTCTCTCGCAGGCGGTACACCTCGACCCGGGAGATGTAGTCGCGACTTGATTGTTCTCCGACAAGAGTGGGGGACTGCCACGAGAGAACAACTGCCGAGCCGCGCTGCACTGCTTTGAGGTCCGTGGCGCGCTGTGTTATTCGCGAAGGGGGAACGGGCGCGCCGATCTTTCCGCATGAAAAAGTGGTTAAAGAGATCAGCAAAGCAGCGGACAGCGAGATAAGGGACGTGAAACGCTGAAGGCGCGGGCGGCCAGCAGCTCGAGGCTGGTTGCTCACAGTATGTACCGACTGAGGTCTTCGTTCTTCACTATTGCAGCCAACTGTTTATTGACGTAATCGGAGCCGACGACCACCGTCTTCTCTTCAAGATCGGGTCCCTCGAACGAGTATTCATCGAGAAGGGTCTCCATGATGGTATGGAGCCGGCGAGCGCCTATATCTTCCGTCTGTTCGTTGACCGAGAAAGCGAATCGCGCGATCGAGTCGATGGCATCGGTGGTGAAGTCGATGTCGATGCCTTCGGTCCCGAGCAGCGCTTTGTACTGTCGCACCAGGGAGTTCTTGGGCTCAGTCAATATTCTCTTGAAGTCATCGACGGTGAGCGGCTGCAGCTCCACCCGTATCGGAAATCGACCCTGAAGCTCGGGTATCAAATCGGAAGGCTTCGAAACATGAAATGCTCCAGCGGCGATGAACAGCACGTGATCGGTCCTCACCATACCGTAGCGAGTGTTCACGCTCGTGCCTTCAACTATCGGAAGGATGTCTCGCTGGACGCCCTCGCGTGACACGTCCGGTCCCTGGCCCCCTTCGCGTCCGGCGATCTTGTCTATCTCGTCGAGGAAGATTATGCCTGACGACTCGACCCGCTCGATCGCCGTGCGGGCAACCTGGTCCATGTCGATCAGCTTCTGTTCCTCCTCCTGGACAAGGTACTCGAGCGCTTCGTCGACGCGCATCTTGCGCACCTTGGGGCGGCCGCCGAACATGTTCGGAAACATGTCGCGGAGGTTTATGTCCATCTCCTCGATACCCTGCGGTGTCATGATCTCGAAGTGGGGGTTGTTGCGCTCCTGCACTTCCAGCTCGACGATGCGAGAATTGAGCCGGCCCTCTCGCAACTGCTGCCTAAGCTTCTCGCGGGTGCGTTCGAACTGATCGAGCGAACCGTCGCCCTCGCCCCCCTCCTCCACCTGCTTGCTTCGGGGCAGCAGCAGATCGAGCAGGCGCTCCTCGGCATTCTCTTCGGCTTTCTCGGCGATCTCGGCGATCTTCTCTTCGCGGACAAGGTCGATGCCTATCTCAACCAGGTCGCGAACCATCGACTCGACGTCCCGGCCTACATACCCCACTTCAGTGAACTTTGAAGCCTCTACTTTGAGAAACGGCGAGTTTGAAAGGCGCGCGAGGCGCCGAGCGATCTCGGTCTTACCAATGCCGGTCGACCCGATCATTATGATGTTTTTCGGAATGACATCCTGAGCAAGCTCGGGCGGCAGCTTCTGTCTGCGAATACGGTTTCGCAGCGCGATCGCCACAGCCCGTTTAGCTGCGTTCTGGCCGACAACGTACTTATCCAGCTCCGCGACGATCTGGCGCGGGGTCATCTCGTCGAGCTTGGGTTGCTCCTTCACTTCACCTGGCAGATAGATAACCATGCAAAACCTTGGCCCGGCTCTATAACGGAAGCCGGACCGGTAGGGTGATTATAGCTCCTCGATTACTAGATTTGAATTTGTGAAGACGCAGATTTCACCGGCGATCTTCAGCGCTTCGGAGGCTACCTCCACCGCGGACAACTCGGTGTGTCGGAGCAGCGCTCGAGCCGCAGCCAGGGCATATGAGCCCCCCGACCCGATCGCAAGCACGCCATCGTCCGGCTCTATAACGTCGCCTCCGCCCGAGATCAGAAGCGTAGTGGTCTCATCCGCAACGATCAGCAAAGCTTCGAGGTGGCGCAGGTACTTGTCCGTTCTCCATTCCTTCCCGAGTTCGACCGCAGCCCGCTGGAGTTGGCCGTGATACTGTTCAAGCTTGGCTTCGAACCTGGCAAAGAGCGTGAATGCATCCGCAGTCGAGCCGGCGAACCCCGCAATGATCTTATCGTTATACAGCCGCCGGACCTTTCGAGCACGGGCCTTCATCACCGTCTTGTCGAACGACACCTGGCCGTCGCCCGCCACTGCGACCCGGTTGTTGCGACGTACGGCAACAATCGTAGTGCTGTGGACTACAGGTCGCGTATCGGACTCAGAGTGATGCCTGCGCATAAACGCGGACTATAATGCCCGCCCGTTGCCTTGTCAAGAAACGCTACTTTGCGGTCTTTTCGCCCGGGTGTGATTAAAATTGGGACTGGTTCGGCAATCACCGTCCCAGTTTGATTGCACCCCTTTTCGACGGAGGTGTGGCGGAAAGGCCGGCGATGGGGATCGCAGAATCGCCAGCCGAGCCATCGATTCGATTCGACGAAAGCGTCAGGTCGAGCCGACGAAGGATAAACGAGCCCCATTTACTGAGCAGTTGGGGAACGACGTTTGCCAACATCAGGGTTTGGTTTCCTTCAGAGGACGAGGTGAAATGACTTGCATAGCCCGTGAACACGGGTCCATTCTCGAGGTGAGCTTGACCCGGACGCCCCCGGCGACCCTACAATAATGTCGCTGAGCCCAGGGCTCGCACACAATTTTGTGAATCCAGGGTAATCATGGAGAAAATCGCCATTGCACAAGGCGCATCGAGAATGACCGATCACACTGGGGAGATACGTAAGCTGACCACCCTGGTCGAAACGAGTCAGGCTCTTTCGGGCGCGTTCAATCTAAAGGCGGCACTACACAAGGTGCTCGAGATACTCGAACGACACCACGGTGCGATTCGAAGTGCAGTGACATTGCTCAACGAGGATAGCGGAGCCGTCGAGATTGAGGCGGCTGTTGGGCTTACCACCGACGGCCAACGCGCCCGATACCAGTTAGGCGAAGGGATCACCGGCCGAGTAGTGGAAAGCGGCAAGCCCATCGTCGTGCCACAGGTCAGCCTCGAGCCGCTCTTTCTCAATCGTGCCGCCCAGCGAAAGGAGCTCAATCAGCACGAGCTGAGTTTTATCTGTGTTCCCATCGTGCTGAATCGCAAGTCGATTGGGGCTTTGGGCATCGATCTGCGCTTCAAGAAAGACCGAGACTACGACCGTTCAGTCAAGTTCCTGAAAGTCGTAGCTTCGATGATAGCTCAGGCCGTTAAGGTCCAGCGCCTTGTCGAGGGCGAACGCCAACGCCTGATGGATGAGAACATACACCTGCGACAAGAGCTGAAAGAGCGGTACGACTTCTCCAACATCATTGGCAACAGCGGGCCCATGCGGCAGGTCTACGAGCAGGTCGCCCAGGTCGCCCCGACAAGCACGACTGTGCTCATCCGGGGCGAATCGGGCACTGGAAAAGAGCTGATCGCACACGCGATCCATTACAACTCGCCTCGCGCTAAGAAGTCATTTATCAAGGTGAGCTGCGCCGCCCTGCCCGACACGCTGATCGAATCGGAGTTGTTCGGCTACGAGAAGGGAGCCTTCACCGGGGCACAGGCTCGAAAGAAAGGCCGTTTCGAAATGGCCGAGGGTGGGACCCTGTTCCTCGATGAAATAGGCGACCTCAATCTTTCAACTCAGGTGAAGTTGCTGAGGGTTCTTCAGGAGCGCGAGTTTGAGCGACTGGGCGGGACCGAGACGATCAAGGTAAATGTCAGGCTGATCGCTGCGACCAACAAGGACCTGGAGAAGGGGATATCGGATGGCGCATTTCGCGAAGACCTTTACTACAGGCTCAACGTCTTTACGATCTTCGTGCCGCCCCTCCGCGAGCGCAAGCCGGATGTACTGCTGTTGGCCGACCACTTCCTCGAAAAGTACGCGCTCGAACATGCCAAACACATAAAGCGCATATCGACTCCGGCGATAGACATGCTGGCCTCCTATCACTGGCCGGGCAACGTGCGCGAGCTTGAGAACTGCATCGAGCGCGCGGTGCTGGTGTGTGATGGCCAGGTCGTCCACGGCCATCATCTGTCTCCGAGCCTTCAGACCGCGGCCGCCAGCGGAACCGTTTCGCGGCAGTCTCTTGCAGGGGCGGTCGAAGAGTATGAGAAGGATTTGATTCAAGATGCGCTCAAGACAACGAGAGGCAATCGCGCCCGCGCCGCCAAGCTGCTGGATACGACCGAGCGCATTCTCAGCTACAAGGTTGGTAAGTATGGCATTGAGTGCCGGCGCTTCCGCTAGTTCCTGATGCGTGATTCGTGATGCGTGAGGCTTGATTCGTACTGTGTGACGCTGACGCTCCGGTCTTAGGATCACGCATCACGCGCACCAGACATTTTCGTAGATATGACTAAGTTTTCCGACATACATGTGGGAATGCTCCCGGGTTGGGCAGCGATCCTCCGCCGTTAGATTCAATAGACCAGGGGTCTTAACCATACAGTGCTCGAACCCGTCGGGCTGGCATATTGTTTGCCAACCCTGGAGCGAGGTCCGTTTGGAAGCACGCAGGCGATTCGGGCGGGGCTATTTCCTCCGGGCCAATCTGAAGGGGCAAACCCGCCCGTGATCGCTCAACCCAATCCGCTGCACGAGGAGTGAACCCGATGGATAAGGAATGTGGGGAATTGATGACATTTCTGCTACAGCACAGACATATGTTTGACGCTGACGACAAGTTTCGGGGTTTCGTCATCGAGTCAGTGCGGACGTTAGCTCGCGACCTGAAAGACTGGAATGTCGACATATCGATCAAACCGGACGCGATGAGCACCAGACCTTCAAGCAAGGATTGGAACTATCTAAAGATAGGGTGCGAATGATTCGGATGTCACCCGCTCCTCGTCGTGCCTGAGCGTTGCAGATTTGAGCGAATTCCATTCTCATGGATCACCCTCCCTGACCAACTGGAAGGCGCATTAGAGACTTTCTCCTTCCTACGCCAGTCAGAGCGCGCGATGGGTGCCTTCGCGCTCGCTTTCCCCCTGTGGACCGCCACGCGGTTTTCTCGTTTCATTCAAATCGACCTTTCCGTATAATGTCGCTACCGGATAACTTAAGGAGCTTCAAAAGAATGACAACCTGTTCGAAGTGCGGGGCGGAGAACAAACCCTCGGCGGACGTTTGCCGCATGTGCGGAACTCCGTTACTGGTCGACTCCCCAAGCGCCGGGGCTTCATCTCAGTCGGCTGCTGGCGGAAACCCAGCGTCGCCGTCGGAGATAACTTGTCCGAGCTGTAAAACGGTTAATGAGGCTGACTGGTCTTTCTGTCAGCAGTGTGGGACGAACCTACATGAGGCGCCAGCCAGTCCGGTGGTTCCTGTCGCGGCTCCGCCGGCTCAGCAACAAGAGCAGGCGACTGTCGTGGTTCCGTCGGTCAAGCAGCCGAACCTGGAGCGGGGGCTCAAGACCGTTGCAACACAGGTGCCTGAGACTAAAGTCAAAGCGCTGCCCGAAGCGCCGCCGCCGCAACCTCCGCCCAAAGCGCCGGCCGGGATGGAAACAGTGATGGACAGAACGCCGATGTCCGAGCCGCGAGCGTCCGCAAGCGGAACCGAAGTGGTGCACTCCGAATCTCCACCTCCCGGGGCCGAAAAAGGCATGCCGTGCCCGCAGTGCGGTCGGGTTAACTCGGGCGACAGCGCGTTCTGCGCAACTTGCGGCGCGTCGATCCGCACCGCCAGGACCATCGTTATGGCTTCAACGCCGGCGCCGCCCCCTGTTAGAGGGAAACTTCATCTGATTATGGAGGGAGGTCAAGCCGGGGACAGCTACGATTTGAAGGACGAGACAGCGGTCGGGCGCACCACCGGCGACATCACTTTTCCGCACGATGGATTCATGTCTGGCCGTCACGCCCGGATCGTCCGGCGCGGCGCGAGTTTCGTTTTGGTTGACGAAGACAGCCGGAACGGGACCTTCATCAGGATCAACGGGGAAGTAGAGCTCAAGCCGGGAGACATGATCCTTATTGGCAGGCAGCTCTTTCGCTTCGAAGTCTAGCGCGCGGAGCAAAGGACCACGGCGGCGAGACAAGAGTTACTCTCTGGTCTTGCCCGATTTGAATTCTGCACACGAGGCGCCGATGAGCAACGTCGTAGTTTCAGTCTCCGCACGCACCGACATTGGCCGGCAACGAGCGGGCAACGAGGATTCGTTTCTGGTCGCCGACCTCACCGCCGGCGAGGGTCCGCTCGAC
>JBGPFL010000184.1:0-7788 GCA_041483295.1 Blastocatellia bacterium
CATGAGGAAAGCGACGAATATGAAGCGTTCATTCAATCCACTGGTCGATCGAAAAACAGCGGGAGCAAGGCAACCTTTGTGGCGTCCCTTCCGGGGGTACTCCGGTTTACGGGCAGCTCTGTTCTGGAACGCTAATAGTTATGAGATGGCGAATGCCTTTTTTGGTCTTGGTCAAGTCGGCTTTATGCTCCCATCTTTGAAGAACCCTGTTCGGTCATCGGTCCGGACGCGTTTTCAGACCGTAATGTCTCCGGCGAAGACTCTTCGCTCAAGCCGGCATCTGTTGTCTGGGTCGAGATCGGAGCAGGAACAAGCGACTGGTACAGATCTACCTGACCTGCATAGTAGGCCAGGCGCGTCCACATTCTGGCTGCGATTGCGAGTTGTGCGATCACAACTGCTAACAGAATGGCGCCGAGCGAGTCCTGCTGCACCAGACTTCTCAACCAGAGAAAGAACGCGAAGAGAGTCAGCCCGCTAAGGCCGAGAATCAGGTAGAGGCCGAACGTGCTTACAGGGTGCCGGAACGTAAAGCGTACCGCCTTGAATGTTTCCCTGAACATCCTTCGCCGATCGTTGATTACCGCCGCTATCCTTGCATAGTCAAAAACCATATTCACAATCGAAATGAGAAGCAACAGGAGCAGCATTGCTGCGAAGCTCTTAAGTACCGTTGGGCGCTCCACCGTAGCAGTGCTATCCGCTTTTCCAATCCGCCACACCAGCAACCTATAGACTCCAATCGCCATTGCATAGAAGATCATCGAAATCCACATCAGCCTGAAGAAGCGCCAGAAGTAACCTCCGCAGCCTCCCCAGAATCTTCGCATCGTGAAACGCCGATCCGCGGAGGCGAATACCTCAATTATGCCGCCCGCGAGCAGAGTGTTGACCAGGAGATAGACGGTACCGGTCACCACGAGCATTCCGGCCACATGCAATGCAAACGTCGCAGGTGAGGCCCCCGCGAACTGGTCGTTGATCATATCGATGAGCCAGACCGGGTCCAGCTTGTCGCCATACAGTTGCTGGACAGCGAGGGTACCGCCAGCCGTCTGGGTGATCAGCAGAAAGACGAGAAGCGCCAGCGGAATGGAGAACAGTATATTGGCGAGCAGCAGCAACAGGATCATCTTCCAGCTGCCGGTTGCCAGTCGTGTTCCTCTAAGGAAGCTTTTGATCATAAAAATCGTTTCGCGTTTGTCGTTTCGCGTTTGTCGTTCGCCGCTCTTCGAACGCCCAACCTCTCGATCGCACTCCTCGACGACAACGCGAAACGAGGAACGCGAAACGCGAAACGTGTTTTTACGCCAGTCCGCCGACAAATTGCAGAAAGGCTTGAAACCAGAACATTGACCCGGAAGACCAGCGAACCGCAGCGTGGATGCCCGACCCCGTGGTCCAACTGTTGTTGGTCATGTTTGCGTCGAGTAATACCTTCCTACCGGGGTCCAATTCGGCCTCGCGCAACGGAGAACCGGTGGTGAACTTGAATTTCTTCCAGCGGTCTTTGATGGACCAGGAGTCCGTCCACTCCCGCCCCTTCGAGTCTGTCAGCCTATACTCAATGATATCGTTATGAAGCGCAGTGGGAATGACCGCAATGTGACTTCGATCATCGAACCTGAAGGACATTTCGATTGGGAAGTACGCCTCGCCCAATCTCCTCACCGAGATCTCAGTCTCGTACTGCGCACCCTTAGTCTCCTTCTCCTCGACCTTGACCTCGCTCTTCTGGCCGTCGGTCTCGTAGATCCCCGCTTTGGTCGTCACCGGCTCAGTCGTCACATGTGAGATTTCGTAGTCAAGCGTCTGCGTCCCCTTCACGAACTGATCGAAGAACCAGTTCATATCGCGCCCCGAAACGGTGTTGACCGTATCGAAGAAGTCCTGCGACGCAGGATGGCGGAAGCGCCACTTCTGGTGATACTCGCGCATCACCCGCGCCATCGTATCCTGGCCGAGATAGCGCTCGAGCGTCCGTAACGTGAGGCCCGTTCGGGGATAGGAGTTGATCCCGTAGCTCATGGTGTCATAAAACTTCCATGCGGGCGTCACAATCGGATCATTGAACTTCCCGCGGAGCGTGCCGGGCCGATCCTCGAATGGGTGCGGAACATCCATCGGAAAGTAAGCAATGGGAACGCCCGCAAGCCTGAACGGGAGCACTTGAGCCCCGTAGGCTGTTTCGAGCACCTTTCCTGTCGAATAGGTGTTGAACCCCTCATCAAGCCAGGACTCCTCGAACTCGTTGTTAGCCACGAGGCCGTACCAGAACTGGTGTCCGAACTCGTGAACGATCACTCCTTCAGGGTTCTGGTCGCGGCCGGGCCACCAACTGGTGCCCGCGGCGATCAGGGTCGGATATTCCATCCCGGCCGCGCCCTCTCCTCTGTGCGGAGGATCGACAACCGTGAGAGTGTCATAAGGGTATTTGCCGTAATAGAGTCCGAAATACTTGATCGCGTTGAACGCCGCCTTGAAGTGCCGATCTATCTGACTCGCGTGCTCGGGTTGAATCAGCAGAGTGACGTCGACATCTTTGAGCGCGATGTGTTCTTTTGGCAGCCCGAGCCTGCCGGCCCATTCATCGATCTCCTGGGAGCTGACGTTCTCGCCTGCTTTGAAAGTCCGCGCCACCTTAATGTAGTTCGAGTCGGCGGTCCAGGCGAAATCGTGCACGTCTTCTTGGTAGTAGTTGTAGGTGACGGTCCCGTCCTGGTTGTCGCGCTGTGACTTGAGCTTGCCTGTGGCGCCGATCTTGTCCGTGTAGTCTGGCGGTACGGTGAGATTCACATCGTAGACCCCGAAATCAGCGTAAAACTCGCTGGTGGCATGGTATTGGTGGCAGTTCCATCCCGCCTTCTCAACTCGCCGGTCTCCGATCTTTTCCCAAACTCCGATCTTTGGAAACCACTGGACCACCATGGCGAAGCGGCCCCAGTAGCCTGAGCGGGCGAAGACTCTGGGCAATCTCGACGTGAAGTTGATGTCGAGGGTGATCTTGCCCCCGGCAGGTACGGGTTTCGCAAGCGGAACGCGTATGACGGTCTGGTCGTCCTTGTTGTCGTCGTCGGGATGAATAAACTCGATCTTCTTTGTCGCGTCTTCTCCGTCTTCGACCTTCATCGAGTTGATGTCGATCCAACCCCATTCGCCCGGCTCGAAGGACTGGTCGCGCGACTCGCCGCGGGATTCGACGAAGAAAGTACTCTTCTGATTCTTGAAGGCATTGAGGTAGAGGTGCAACTGCAACTCGCTTATTGAATCGGGAGAATCGTTGAGCCAGGTGAGCAGCTCGTGGCCTTCTACTATCGTCGGCCGCTGCTGGTCGTCGAGCTGAAGTTTGGCGTCGATCTTGTAGAAGACAATATGCTTGGCCGCGGCATCGGCAGAAGCCGTGTTCAATGAGAAGAAGAGGGTGCAGCCGGCCGTGAGGAGGATTGAGACGGCTGCGACATAACGACCCAGGCGGTTCTTCATAAGTCGAATCTCCAGGAAACGAGGCTTCGAGCCATCCCAGAATGAATCTTTCGGGTGAGCCGTCTTTTATCACAAAGCGGACGGGAGTACAAAGGCCAGCCGGTATCCAGGCCGGAGGTGGGTGCCAATGGACATTCTTGTGCGGGTCAGTCTTGAAGAACCGACCTCTATTCTCCTTTATGTGAGCGGTGCAACCTAATGCCCGGCGCCCAACCAATCTCGCCAGCCTCTTTTTTTCGATCATCCAAAACAGTACAGCCTTCCATCCTGCGAGCCGATTACCACTCGGCCTGACGCTATCGCCGGTGAAGCTGAAAGCGGCGCGCCCGCGTTGAACTCCCACAACTTCGCGCCGCTGACAAAATCCAAAACGTAAAAGCGCCCGTCGTTCGAGCCGACGAAGACGCGGTTGCTGGCCAGCGCCGGAGACGACTCCACTCGGGCCTTAGTCGCAAAATCCCAAATCCGCTTGCCAGTCGCGGCGTTGAGGCAGTGAACCAGCTTATCGCGGCCGCCGAGCACGACCTTCCCTTCAACGACTCCTGCCGATGAGTAGAACGGAAACTGGCGCTGCGGGTGCTGATAGTGCCACGCGACGCGCTTCGCCGCCAGGTTCACTCCGAGCACTTCGTTGTCGAATGTGCCGTAGTAAGCGAACTGCCCGGCCAAGGCAGGTGAGGCTCCCGTGTAGGCTCCCGACGCCACCTTGAACAACTCGTGGCCGTCTGAAACCCTGATCGCGCGAAACATCTCATCGCACCCGGCAATGTAAGCAACTCCGTTGTTCACGCCCGCCGTGCAGTGAACCGGGCCATCAGTTCGCACCTTCCAGAGCAGCGAGCCATTCCGAGCGGACAGACAATAGAGATGTCCGTCATAAGATCCGATCAGCACTCGGTCATCAACCAGCACCGGCGAAGATTTGACCTCGTCGCCAGTCTTAAACGTCCACACGCCCTTGCCGTCGTTGATGTTTACCGCATGAACGACTCCAGATAGATCACCAATAAACACCGCTCCGTTTCCAACGCAGGGTGACGATTCACCGATCGGTTCCTTCGTGCTGTACTTCCACCGAACTGAACCGCTCTCGAGATCGAGCGCCACAAGCTCGCCTTTCTGCGATCCTACGAATACCGTACCGCCGTAGATTGCGGCGGAAGACTCAATCGACTCGCCGGCTTCGTAGGTCCATAGCAGTTTGAACGTAGCCGGCAGAGGAGATGTTGAAACCCCGGTATTCTGATGATTGCCCCGAAACTGCGGCCAGCCATCTGAAGGCGCATATTGAGGCGCGGAAGATGAGTACATGCCCGCGACGCGCAGGGCGGACGATCCCTGGAAAAACACTAGAAGGAGAAAAGCTGCGAAGATCAACCTTGTAGAACCACGGCCTCCCGGCAGAAGTCTCTGCGCAACCTTTGCGAACTCTGCGCCTCTGCGGTGAGGTATTTCTCTGTTAATCAATAAGCCCACTCGTAAACCTCCAAAGCCCCGGCAGCGTCGAAGGGCCGGGGGTTGTAACGACCAGTCCACTGTGTTGCCGCCTCTTCGGCAAGCAGATTCAAGTCAGCCTTCTGAACGGCAACCTCGCTCAGGCTGCGTGGCAAACCGCCCGCCCGGGCGAGATCGTCCAGCCGAGTTGCCAGCAGGAGGCTCGGCTCACCAGGCGCGTGCGAGTTCCTGGTGAGCTGCAGGAGCTCCCCATAGCGCGGCCCCGCAACGCTCGAATTCCATCGCACCACTTGCGGCAACAACACCGCGATGGCGTGTCCATGTGTGGTGCCGTAGCGCGCAGAGAGTGGATTCGCGCAGGCGTGCGTGGCACCGAGCATCGAGTTCTCAATCGCCACGCCGGCGAAATATGCTCCAAGCTGCATCGCGCCACGCGCTTCGATGTCGGTGGGAGCGGCGAGTACGCGCTCGTAATTCGCTTCCAACAATTGCCACGCCTGACGCGAGAAAACATCCGACATCGGATTGCGCTTCGTGGTGACGTAGGTCTCTACGGCATGAGCGAGGGCATCAAAGCCTGATGTTGCTGTCACGGCTGCCGGCTGCGAGACGGTCAACCCGGGATCGAGCAGCGCTATGCGAAACGCCGCCTTCGGATCTCCACAAGCCATCTTCACGTGAGTGGCGGCGTCTGAAATCAGCGCGTAACACTGGGCCTCGCTGCCTGTCCCCGAGGTCGTCGGGATGCCAATCATCGGCAGCATCGGCTTCGAAGCCTTTCCGAAACCCCAGTAGTCCTGCATCACGCCGCCGTTGGTCAACAAGAAGTTGATCCCTTTGGCGCAGTCCATCGAACTGCCCCCGCCAAGGCCGATGAGCGAGTCAATCCCGAGTCCCGCGGCAAAGCCGCGGCCGGCTTCAACCATCAGCGTATCGGGATCCGCTTCGAAGCCATGAAACGGAAAAACGTCGATCCCGGCATGGCTCAACAACGCGGCCGCTTCTTGAACGTGCCCTGACGCCAGCAGTCCTCGGTCGGCCACGAGCAACGTCCGGCGAAAGCCTAGCTCGTGCGCCAATTCTCCGAGACGAGCCATCGCGCCTTCACCAAAGACGACTCGAGTGTGAGATTGGAAGTCGAACGATTGCATTCCGGTGTTGAACAAAGAAGACGTATTTTAGCACAGCGCGCGCCACCGGCCATGCGACTGTGTGAAAAGTTGATTCGCCTTCGGTGAATAGGCCCCAAGGGTTTGCCCTAAGCGCCCTCAGCCATAGTATTATGACCTGCTAATTTTCTACGGTCCTGATACCAGCCTCGAGTGGACCGGTTCGGAGACTCCAGGCTAGAGGCTGCACCGACGAACCTCAGCTTGGCGCCGGCAAATCAGAGAGGAGAAGGGAACAGATGATGCAAACGATCCAGGCTTCCGACGGAGGAGAGTTCCAAGCCTATCTTTCACTGCCCGGCGGGGGCAGCGGCCCCGGCATCGTGCTGATGCAGGAGATATTCGGCGTCAATCAGGTTATGCGCAACATCGCCGACTGGTATGCGGCTCGCGGGTTCGCCGTTATCTGTCCCGATCTGTTCTGGCGGCAGGAGCCGGGCATCGAGCTGACCGACCAGACCGAGGAAGGATGGCAGCGGGCGTTCGAGCTGTATCAAGGACTGGATGAAGCGAAAGCTGTGGATGACACCGCGGCCGCGATGGCATATCTGCGCGCTCATCCGGGCTGCACAGGTAAAGTCGGAGGAGTAGGGTTTTGCCTTGGCGGGAAGCTCGCTTATTTGCTGGCCACGCGTTTTGACCCCGACTGTTCGGTCGGGTACTACGGCGTCGGTATCGAAGCCGCACAGGACGAAGCGAAGAATATCAAGTGCCCGCTGATGCTGCACATCGCGGCTAACGATCAGTATTGCCCTCCTGAAGCTCAGGCAAAACTTCACGCCACCCTGGGCCGGAACTTCCTTGTCACGCTTCACGACTATCCGCGGCAGGATCACGCCTTCGCGCGTCGGGATGGCGTTCACTATGACGCCGCAGCCGCGGAGCTGGCCGATCTGAGAACACTGGAGTTCTTCGTCAGGCACCTCGGCGTCGGGGCGCGTTTTACTCCCTCGCAAAAGTTCCTCTCAGACGTGTGGGATGAACACATGGCGTGCGAGTTTGCCGTTGGCGACACAGAAGAGACCTTGCGCACGATGGTGCCGGATGCCTACGTAAATCACATCCCGGTTTTAACCGGAGGCGTCGGCCACGAGGAGCTGCGTGAGTTCTACTCGAAACGCTTCATACCAAAGATGCCACCCGACACCGAAGTGACTCCGATCTCACGCACGATTGGGACGGATCAGCTTGTTGACGAGATGGTGTTCAAGTTCACTCACACGATGGAGATGGACTGGATGTTGGCGGGCATCGCTCCCACCGGCAAGCGCGTCGAGGTACCGTTGATCGTCGTTGTGCGTTTTCGCGACGGGAAGCTGGCGCACGAGCACATCTACTGGGATCAGGCTTCGGTGTTGGTCCAGTTAGGTCTGATTGACGCGGAGACTCTGCCGGTCGTGGGGATCGAAAGCGCAAGAAAGGCGCTAGACCCGAAGTTGCCATCGAATGAGTTAATCGCAAGGGCCGAAGCGCGCAGCAAATAGGAGGAGAACAGAGGTCAGAACTCAGAAGTCAGAAGTCACCCTTCTCCCTGACTTCTGATCTCTGACTTCTGATCTCTGACCTCCCCTGGCTACTGGCCGGCTTTCGCCGTGCGTTGCGCTCGGGCTTTGGCAACGATCTCCTTCACTTCTCGCGCCAACGTCGGCCCGTGATAGGGGATGCCATCCTTGATCGTCCA
>JBGPFL010000185.1:0-7776 GCA_041483295.1 Blastocatellia bacterium
GATCAAGCGCTCGCTCTCCCTCGAGTTACGAAACGACTACGACAGTCCTGTCCTCGCCGCCCAGATCAAGCAACAGATGGCCGCCTACAACCTCGCGCTCGTCCGTATACTGAGCCCAGCCGGCCGAACGACAATCGAGAGCGAGGACACCTCCGCATTGCAGGAAGTGGCTTCGACGCTGGCCGTAGCCGAGCAGAGTTTTCTAACCGGCGCGCAGACCTTCACCAGCCCCGACGAAAATGTGGATTCCCCGGCGCTCTACTTCATCGCGGGAGTGAGACTATCCGATGCGCCCGATGACAGGCGGGTGTTGTTTGCAGCCCGCCAGTTTCCTCCCGAATTGACGGCGCGGGTTGCCAGCATCGACGAGCATCGTAGGAACTTTCACAACTTGAGCGCGAAGATCAAGCGAATCAAGGCCACCTACATCCTGTTGTTGGCGGCGGTTGCGTTGCTGTTGATCTTCGCCGCGAGCTGGATGGCTCTGTACCTCGCTCGCGGGATAACCGTTCCCATTCAATCCCTTGCCGAAGCGACCGATCGAGTCGCGCACGGCGACTTCACTCGCCCGGTCGACGTGGTAGCCGAAGATGAGCTGGCGGCTCTGGTCAACTCATTCAACCAGATGGCCGCTCAGTTAGCCGACAATCGCACCCGTCTCGAACTCGCCGCCGAAGACCTGAGCCGCACCAACCTCGCCCTCGACGACCGGCGCCGTTACATCGAGACCGTCCTCGAGTCGCTTTCGACCGGAGTTGTTTCGACCGATCAGAAGACCGGCATCACAACCATCAATCGAGCCGCCATCTTTATGCTCGGGTTCGCGAAGAAGCCCGAGGTAGGCACTCCAATCGAGCAACTGATCGGCGGACGCCAGGGTGAGGAGTTGGCCGCGCTTTGCCGCCGATCTCGCAGAAGCGAAACGGCTCATGCCGAGATCGAGTTTCGAAGAGCGGACGGCAGCTCGCTTCACACCGCAACCACGGCAGTCGCACTGAGAAGCTCCGAAGGCGCCGTCGAAGGATGGGTGATCGTCATTGAAGATCTGACCGATCTGATTCATGCGGAGAGGGCCGCAGCCTGGAGCGAAGTCGCCCGCCGCATGGCGCACGAGATCAAGAATCCCCTCACGCCGATTCAACTCTCTGCCGAGCGGATCCTTCGCAACTACCAGCGAGGTGTGCAAGGATCCCAGGGCTCGCGCTTCGACGAGGTCGTCCGGGAGGGCACGGCCACCATCGTCCGCGAGGTCGCCGCGCTCCAGCGCATGGTCGAAGAGTTTTCTCGCTTCGCCCGCCTCCCCGAAGCTCGCCCTGCACCTGCCTCGCTTAACGACGTCGTCCGAAACGCGGTCGACCTGTACGCCGACAGGCTGGATGGAATGAGAATCGAGTGCGATCTGGCCGAGGACCTGCCCGCGCTGCGATTGGACCAGGAGCAGATCAAACGCGCGCTGGTGAACCTGATTGAGAATGCAGTGGAAGCCCTGACGACTGACGGGAAAGCGGAGGGGAACGGATCTAATGGAGACCCGCCTTCTACTGAGAAGCTGATCAGGATTCAATCCTTGCATCCGCGCTCGAGCGACGTTGTGCGCCTGATCGTTTCCGACACCGGCCACGGGATAAGACCGGCTGATAGAGACAAGCTCTTCTTGCCCAAGTTCTCGACTCGGGAGCGCGGAACAGGACTGGGGCTTGCGATCGTGAGCCACATAATCGCCGACCACAAGGGCCGCATCTGGGTTGAAGACAACTATCCCAGGGGCGCACAGTTTATAATCGAGCTCCCGACAGAATGAGGGGGAATTGCGAAATGCGAATTGCGAAATGCGAAATTCCCTGGCACCTACCACCTAACGAAGCGCGAAATTCGCATTTCGCATTTCGCATTTCGCATTTCCCCTTCTGTATACTAGCGTAACACTTCGCCATTGATTGACTCCTGAATCCTGAAACCTCGAGAATCGCACCTTACGTGCACACGCAGGAGACTCCCGTCTCTTCTTTGCTGTGGATGCCACCGAAATTCACTGAAAAGACCGTTATGGTCTTCTCATCCGGGTACAATCTCCCCATTGTCTTCTCGCACTGTGGAGTAAAGGGGCGACTTCTCTCTATCGTTATAGGCCTGATCAGTGAAGGGTCTGTTCAGTTTCGCAAGAATGTGCGTGTCCTCGGCACGGTCTCCCTCTTGCATCAGCAAAGGTCCAAGCAAAGCGTCTTTACTCGCGAATGCTTACCGAATTTGAAGATGGTTTGTTGGTCTTTGGTTTGTGATATGTCGTTTCTGGTCTCTGGTTTAGGGTTGGCGGGCAGTACCACAAATCATAATCCATAAGCCATAAACCCGTCGTAAAGAGGAGATAATTTGATGACTTCGGGAAACAAGCTTTCAAACGCCGGGCTCGGTCACCTGCGACCTAACGAAGCGCAAAATTCGCAATTCGCAATTCGCAATTCGCATTTCCCTCGGGGACGTGGGTCAGAAGGCGGATTCTCATTGGTAGAACTGCTCATCGTGATTGCGGTGATGAGCATTCTGACGGTGATATCGGTCTTCGCCTTGAGATCCAATAAGCGGTCGTACGCTCCGGACGATGAGGCTAACCAGATAGTGAGCTTCTTTCGAGAGGCCCACCAGAGAGCGCTTTCCCAGCGGCAGACTCAGCGAGTGACCATTGATCGGGCTAATTTGCTAGTTAAGCTGATGGATGAAGGGCTGCTGCCCGGAGGCGACGAGGTGGAGATCATAAGAGGAAAGCTGAATGGTACGGTCAACATGACTCAGCCCAGCATTGGCGGCACCCTGCTGCCTCTGCCCCCTGCTCCCTACAACTACAATTCGGCCGTGTTTACAGCCTCGGTTGCCCAGTACAGATTTCGAGGGGATGGTTCGGTGGTTGACCCGCTTGGCAATTCTGTGAGCGCGACCTTCTATTTCACTCCGATCGACATGAACGATCAGAGCGGAACTCTGGTTCGGGCGGTCACGCTGTTTGGGCCCAGCGGCTCTACGAGGGCGTGGAAATACGACGCCGCTAATACGAAATTCATCTCGGGGGCATGGTAATGAACAAGATCAACAAACAAGAAGCAGGCTTCTCTTATATCGACGTGATGATCGCGATGGCCATCCTGATGGTAGGCGTGATGGCGCTGGTTGGAGCGATCACGAACGGGATTAACCTAACCACCAGGAGTGCGCTGGCATTGAGCGCCAAGCAGGTATCCTCCTCGACAGTGGAATCCATCTTTACGGCACGCGACCTGGACACTTTCCTGTGGCCGGCAATCGGAAATGTGGGCGACGCGCTTGTTCCCGCCGGGGTGTTTCTCACCGGCAAGCAGAACATCTACCCGACGCCCGGTAAGGACGGCATCATCGGAACGGCAGATGACTCGTGGGGCGCTGATGGGATACAGGGGAATGCGGATGACGCCGCGGCTAACACGCCGGCGGTCGGCATACTGCGCGAGATCATCGTGACTGGTCTTGTTGATCCGGATCGACCCACGTCGCCTATAACGCTGCGGCAGATCGATGTAAACATTTACTACAAGCAAGGGGCTATCGAGCGTAAAGAAACATTCACCAGCTACATCGCCAGCTACAGAGATTCGGACACCAGCGTTTAAGGGGGACGCCAGAGATGAGAAACAGAATTAGAGTCGCACCGACAGCCAACGGCGTCAATCACGGGAAGGGGCACGGGAAGGGGCACGGGAAGGGGCCCGAGGCCGGCTTCACGATAATAGAGATGGCGGTTGGCATAGTAGTCTTCACAATAGTGATGGGATCAATCTACGGGCTGCTGATGGTAGCGCGCGGTGGCCGAATCAACACCAACCAGCGCGCCGAGATCATGCAGAATGCCCGCATCGCCATTAACACGATGAGCCGCGACGCCATTAACTCCGGGGTAGGCTATCCCTATTTCGGCGCCAACATCCCCGACAATCGCCTTCAAGGGCTCTTGGGAACGCCGGCCGACACCGACACGTTAGTCGATGTGTTGACTCAGGTCTATGCTCGCAACGGCAGCTTAACGATCAATGGAGTCGCCTCCGATCAGGTATCCTTCCTGTTCATAGACGACACTTTCAACGGCGGAGTGTCGCTTCCGATCAGCCTGGTCTCGGGTAGTGGCGCCAATGTGACAATCAGCGCCGGGACAAATGCCGGCTGCACCCAGGGAGACATCTACCTCATCAGCGGGCAGAGCGGATCTGCGCTGGGAATGATGAAGGACGGGACGACCGCCGCCGAGATCGCCGCCGGCAACCCCACCAAGATTCCCTTCGCCACTGGCGATACGCTCGGGCTCAACATCCCCGGGGCCACCAGTCCCCTATACCTTCTCGGGACCAATCCCGTAGCTGGTACGGCCACGCTGGTTGGAAGCGTACAGAGAGTCTTCTTCATTTCGTACTTTCTCGTAGCTGATGTCGGAAGCACGACGACCGGAACTCTGATGCGCCGAGTGTATGGAGGAACAGGATCCCTCGTAGCCCCCATCTACCCCGGATGGGTCGACCAGCCGCTCGCATACGGCATCGAGAGTATGCAATTTCAGTATGTGTTGAAAGACGGCACAGTGGTCGACATTCCACCCACCGATCAAATGTACTTGATCCGCCAGGTGCGCCTCAGCGTGGCCGTTCGCAGTCCGGACATAGATCCGACCTCCCCACGCGACCCGGTTACAGGGCAGCATATGCCGTACAGAACAACGCTGACATCTACGTTCAGCACGCGCAACCTCGCTTACGAGAAGTTCTAAGACAGAAAGGCGAAGGGAATAGCCAAAAGGAGACCTATTATGAGTACTGAGAGATGCGAAGATCAGATCGACCGCGGAGCAGGGCGGCCGGACCAGCGGGGATCGGCCACGCTCACTGCCGTGTTGATCCTTGGATTGCTGGCGGTGTTTACCGCGGCAACTCTCTCGCGCGTTACGACCGAGTCCCTGGTAATGGGTAATGACTATTCCAACACCCAGGCTTTTTATGCGGCGCAGGCGAGCCTCGAGATCATGTCGCGGAGCTTCAATAAGGTCTTCGACGTGCAGATAAGGCCGTCCCCGGCTGACATAACCAGGATCCAAAATACGGTGCCGACCTCCACTGATCCATTGTCCCCACTTAACTCCTTTACCTTTGTTCAAACCATTACGCAGAATGGCGCGCCGACCTCTAAGCCGATTGATGACGGTCCGTTCTCCGGGCTGGTCTCGCTGCGCACGCCCTGGCAGCTTCAAACGGTAGCCACCTACATCAACGGCGCGCAGGCGCAGCTCACGCGTTCGTTCTACAATCATCAGATTCCAATCTTTCAGTTCGGGATCTTCTACAACGACGATATGGAGCTGCACCCTGGACCGAACTTTAACTTCGGCGGCCGCGTTCACTCGAACGGACACCTCTTCATGATGTCGGGCTCTAATCTTTGGTTCCGTTCCAGGGTTACCGCTGTGGGGGAGATCGTGAGAGATACCTCGCGTATGGGAGCGCGCGTGGGCGACGCGAGTTGGGGATGGGGGACATACGCTGGTGGCGTCTGGGCCGGGGGACAGGTCTGGGTAGCTAATTCCTCAGGCGTCTTTAAGGAAGTCGTAAGGGGCAGTGTCGTTCAGGCGGCAGGCACGCAGGCCGCCCCTAACACTGATATGCCCGCCTGGGCCACAAACGCGACCTGGACCGCCGACCAGGTTCCCTTCACCGGCAACTTACTGGCGAAGCAGCCGCTGCTGAAGCTGCCGCTCCAAATCGGCACGAACGATGACCCCATCGAGATGGTCAAGCGGGGGATCACCGGTGAGAGCGCCGTCCTCAGGGATTCGCGTTACTACAACAAGCCCGGTATCCGGGTCTCGCTGAGCGACACTCAGGCTCGCCTGCCGGGCGGGGTAGGGGGCATTCGCCTCGACGGTAACGGAGATGGACTCGGAGGCGACAGCGGTAGCCGGGGGGAGGCTTCCCCTGGTGACGGCACTAGAGGTTACATGCCGGTAGCAATGACCGATGGCTACCAGGCAAAACGCTTGAATGGCCATCGTCTCTACACCGGCCCGACTGACGCACTCGGCAACAACCGGCAGACGTGGATCAAGGTCGAGATTGTAGCGCTGGACGCTGCTCTTGTGCCCGTGGCCACAGATGTGACCGCGGACTTTCTGAGCATGGGCATGACTTATAAGAATGCCGCCGGACTCAATCTCGGCGATGATCGCTCGATCCTCAACATGCAGCGATATGAAATGCTTGGTTCGCCTCTCAAGGTGGCCCCGGCTAATGTGCAGGACAACACCGCTGCGGCGGCGGTCTACACGTCCCTCACGGACCCTCGCCCCGCAAGAACTGTGGCGCCGGTCTATCCTGCACCAGGTAATTTGCATGTATATGGCTATAGCACCGCCAACCAGTGGAACTATGTTGCTACCAGCGTGCGGGTCGCAAACAATACTGGAAACGGCATTGCGAACCACGCTGTAAACAATACCAGCGGGCACTCTGTATGGTGGAGCATTAACAAGGCTGCAGCCTTAACAGAAGGAACCCTTGAGGGCGCAGATGCCACCAATGCCGTCACGACCACGCCGAAAACTTCGTTCGAAGAAAACAAAGACATAGACGGCAGCACATACCGGGTCGTGCCATTCCCCATCGAGATGTACAACCCGCGCGAAGGCATATACAACGAAGACTTGCCTACCGGCAGTGCCGGGACACCCGGTGACGCCGCAAACCTTAGCTGGTGGTATCTCTATAGCGGCACAGGAGTGGCCGGCGCCATGGGATCACCGTCGGTGCCGGGCGTAAACACGGGGACGAATTCGAAGGTTCCAGTCGTCGGTGTCTTGAGCGTGATCGACATAGATATGTTCCATCTCGACCAGTTCCTAAGCGGCCTCGGGGACGGCGAGTTCGCCGGTGGTCTATTGTCAACCGCCGTGCCCAATAACGGCGGAGCCGGTTGTATTCTCTACGTCTCAGACCGGCGAGGCGACCGTGACAACGATGGCGAATATGACATGGAGGACATCTACGGGCCGATCAACGCACCTAACGATGGAGTCACGCAGGCAGGTGAAGATGTGAACCGTGACAATGTCCTCAACACTGACTACGCCGACGATCTCGCTGGCGTTTTCACGCCAAACGCGAATGTGAACCCAAACGGCGAGGCAGCCCGCTACAAAGTGGGCATCGAGACCGACGTGGCTGCAACACAGGACCACAAGTACTTCCGAAGGGCTGTGCGCGTCATCAATGCCACGTCAGATAAATTGGCACTCTATGGAACCCTTAACCGGGGCTATAGCATCGCCTCAGAGAACGGCTTGTACACTCTTGGGCACTTCAATTGCGGCAACTCTTTGGATGCCGCGAACACTGGAATCTCAGCAGTGGGCACCCCGTCACAGCCCGTGGACTACCGTGGAAACGAGGTCCCAGCTTCACTGGTGGCCGACGCGATAACGATTCTCTCCAGGGAATGGAACGACGCCAAGAGCTTCCGCAATCCATTCCGGACCCAACAACGCATAGTCGATGCCGCCGGCGAGACTGGCGTTCGCGCCGCTCTCTTGATGGGAGACTCGAAAAGCAGCTTGAGGGTGGCCGGAACACCAAATCAGGGCGGCGGCGACTCCGATCTTGCGGGAGGTGTACACAACTTCCCGCGCTTCATCGAAAACTGGGGCGGGAACCGATTCAACTACTGCGGGTCGCTAATCAACCTGTTTAACAGCCGCCAGCACGACGGCGCACACAA
>JBGPFL010000186.1:0-7748 GCA_041483295.1 Blastocatellia bacterium
AGCTCGGGTCCTTCGATCAACTGATCGCGCGCTGCATCAAAAATGATGGTCTCCAAATCCTGGCAGTTCATGCGAAACACCTCGCTTGATTAACCTCTTTTGAAGCCCCGCGGACCTCCTCGCATGTCCGGAGCTTTTCAACCAGAAGAGCCCGGCCTCGATGAAGGCGCGACCGCACTGTTCCCACCGCACAGCCGAGCACATTGGCCGCTTCAGCGTAGTCCATCTCGTTCAGTTCGCACAGCACGACAACCTCGCGATAGTGAGTTGGAAGGCTGAGTACCGCCCGGCGAACCGCTTCTACTGTCTCGCTGCGCGTCAGGTCGCCGAGTGGGTCCCCTTCGGCAACAGGTTCGGCCGGCGCCGCCGCATTCGAGTACTCCGAATCGCCGTCGATTGGAACAAACATTCGATCCCGCTGCATACGCCGCAATACATGATTGCGCGAGATCCCATACAAGTAGGTAGATAGGGATCCCCTCGACGGGTCGTAACGCGCAGCTTCGGAGATCAACACGATGAAGACCTCCTGGGTGACGTCTTCCGCAATCGCCGTCGAGCCGCTCATGTGCAGAGCGAAACGATAGAGGGCTCCTTGCCGCCGGTTATAGAGGAGGGTAAATGCCTCTTCGTCCCCGGCTATCATCAGCCGAAGTAGTTCCTCGTCGCTGTGAATTGCTAGTGTCATCACCAGTCAATGAGATCATGCATCCGGCTGACACAGTTGATTCACCCGGGACGGGTGAAAAGTTCCAGAAACAGCCGAGGTTTTGCCGGCAGGCGAGACCCCTTGTGCGGGGCGGCGACAAACAACGCCTTTGAAACGACCTCCGCTTATTCAATACCCAGCCAGTCGCGCGGCCGAAAAAAGTCTCTGGCCGCGGCCTCGCGTGTGCCGGGCTCGGGTTGATAGTCGTAAACCCAGCGGACCAGCGGCGGCAGCGACATCAGTATCGACTCCGCGCGGCCGCGAGTCTCAAGCCCGAAATGGGTGCCGCGATCATACACCAGGTTGAATTCAGCGTAGCGCCCTCGACGGATCAACTGAAAGGTCCGCTCTGTTTGCGTATAGACTTCGTTCTTCCGGCGCTCGGCAATGGGCAGGTACGCCGGCAGGAACGCGAGTCCAACCTCCTTCACAAACTCAAAGATGAGCTCTATTCCTCGTCTGCCCGGTTGTTGGGCAGGATCAACCCGCGCATCGGTCAAATAGTCGAAGAAGACGCCGCCGACGCCGCGTGCTTCGTTTCGGTGTTTGATGAAAAAGTATTCATCGCATGCCTTCTTGAATCGCGGATAGTATGAAGGGTCGAAGCGATCACATGCCTGCTTGAGGATGCGATGAAAATGAACAGCATCCTCTATGTACGGGTAATAAGGCGTAAGATCGGTGCCGCCGCCGAACCAGCCACTGGAGCCGCGTTCAAGGTATCGAAAGTTGGCGTGTACCGTGGGCACGAAAGGGTTCAGAGGGTGAAGAACCAGCGAGATGCCGCACGCAAAGAACTGAGTGCCCTCGCCGATCGGCAGCCTGTTCGCAAAGGACTCATCGAGCTGACCGTGTACTTCTGAGAAGTTCACTCCAGCTTTTTCAAATAGCGAGCCCTCTTCGATGACGCGGGTGCGCCCGCCCCCGCCCCCCTCACGCTGCCAGAGGTCCTCGCGAAATGTAGCTTTTCCCTCGATCCGCTCAAGGGCGGCGCATATTTGATCCTGGAGGGCGGCAAAAAAGTCCCGGGTCCGATCTCTGAGGGCTGGTTCACTGCTCATTCCGGCATGGCCCCTTCCGATGGTCTCGAATTGTAACCATTTCTTAATCAGATAACCGTTGCAACCTCTTAGGGGTTCGGGTTATTATAGGACCGTTGCCCTGAAAACTGAATATTAGTTTAGTTAGGGCCATAGGCTAAGGGAGGATTGGGAATGCGCGTAGCCCGAAGTGCCTCATATGTTCGCAATGCCGTCACGGCAGGCTCTATCGCTTTTGCAGTCCTATCAGTCAGCTATGCTTCGCAGCGGTCAGCTACTCCGAAAACCTCGATCAAAAACTTCGGATGTGTCAGCGAGAAGTTTTACCGTGGCGCCCAACCAGAAGGTCGCGATTATCAAGATCTGGGCGAGATGGGCATCAAGATGGTAATAGACCTCCAGCGCGAGGGGGACGCCGATGAACAGCGGCTGGTTGAAACTGCAGGCATGAAGTTCGTCCGTATTCCAATGAGCGACAAGTCCTGGCCCTCGACCGAGGCGGCCGATCAATTCCTGACCCTTGTCAATAATCCCGCAAATCAGCCTGTGTTTATTCACTGTCGCGGTGGCCGGCATCGCACTGGTGCTATGACCGCCATCTATCGGATTACCAACGACGGGTGGACAGCCGACCGGGCATTTGCGGAGATGAAACAGTACGACTTCGAGCACGGCTACGGTCACGGGACGCTCAGGGACTACGTTTACAACTACTACGGCCGCATGGATCACAAGGGCGTCGTAGCCGATTCGAACAAGTAGTACTGTCGAGTCACGTCAAGCAGATCCAGCAACCTTCCGTGGATACTCAGGTTTGGTGTGTGTGTGTGCTCCGGCGCCCGCCGTTGATCCGTTGGCGCTCCGACTCAAGCCGCGGCACTTCCAGCTTGTCCTTCCAGGCTTACTCCTTCCCCTTTGTCTTCAGTTGGCTAACGGAGCTTCGCGGTGAAACGCCCTTGAAGCGAGTTCTGTTATGGCCCTGCGTCGAGCCTGCGCAGAGACTTGACGCTCCTCACTCTGAGGACCGGTTGTAGAAAACGTCGATTGCTACCATATTTGGTGGTAACTACATGCGACTATGGACATCATAAAGGCCAGATGCCCCGAATGTGGGAACGACCTCGAGTTCCCAACAGACTTCGACAACGTCACGTGCGCCAACTGTGGAGCGGCGTATCTGGTGCGCGAGTATAAGGGCGCCATCAATCTGTCGATGATCGAAGCCCGGTCTGCTGGGGATACCCGACCTGCCCGGCAAGAACTGAGGGATCTCGATGAGCATATTGCGGAGTTGAATTCTGAGATCGAGGCCCTCAAGAGCAAAGAGCAAGGCGCCCCTCTTCAACTCGGGTGTGCTCTGTTCGGTATCTTCTTTCTGGCAGTATTGGTGATGACCTTCTTCATGACACTTGGGATCAGGTATTTTGGCAAATGGCCGTTCTATGTGTCATTGGCGGTTATCGTGGGGCTCGGCCTGCTGAGAATGCGTCAAAGGCTTCCTGCCCCCGCGGAGATCGAGCGACTCCGGCAGGCCCGGGATAGCCTCCAGAACGACCTTGCCAGTCTGGAAATCGAGCGAGGCGACCTCGAAAGTAGGATTTAGGATTATCCTAAATCCTAAATCCCAGATCCTAAATCCTACTTCGTTGGGTCCGGACAGCGAAATGGGCGGGCAATAGCATCAAACCGATTGCCCGCGACCAGGTGGCCGCGAGCATAGCTCAGAGAGTTGAACAGAATCGAATAAGAGGGTCTACAACGTATGAGTCTTTTGAAGAAATGAGAGATTCAGAGGAGAGTGCAAATGAACATTATCAAGAACAAAGCAATCGCGTTACTAGGCGTACTTGCTGTCGTCACATCGATGGCGTTCTCCGCTATTGCGGGACCACTTGACGACGCGGGCGTCCAGCCTCAAAACGAGAAGGTGCGCAAGCAGCTTGTTACGCTTCCGTACTACGGCGTGTTTGACAACCTGGCATTCAAGGTTGATGGGAGTGTCGTCACGCTTTACGGCCAGGTAACCCGCCCGACGACAAGCAGAGATGCACAGCGGCGAGTGGCCAGGCTTGAAGGTGTGTCAAGCGTAGTGAACAACATAGAAGTTCTACCCCTTTCGTCCTTCGACGACCAGATTCGAGTACGGACGTACCGTGCCGTGTTTGGAGGTGGGTCGCTCTATCGGTACGCGTTAGGCGCAAATCCGTCGATCCACATTGTCGTAGACCGCGGGAACGTGACTCTTGAAGGGGTTGTTTCCAACAAGGCAGACAGCCAAATGGCCTATATTATGGCCAACGGCGTTCCGGGAGTCTTTTCGGTGACCAATAATCTGAAGGTGCGAAGCGGAGGCTAGTTGTCACCGGGTGCCCTGGCCCTCTAATCGACCGAGCGGGAACATATGTTCCGCTCGGTCGTTTAATCACATCGGGTCCTCAGGACCTGAATGTTTGCCCGATTTGAATTGGCTTCCAAGGAACGCAACGGGCTACAATCTAGAGAGCCGTAAGGGATCAAGGAGGAAGTGAATCGCTTATGAATTCGAATAGCGCCAGGAATAGGTGGAGCCGAACGATACTATTCGCTCTAATTGTAGGTTTCGCACTGACTGCAGGAATGTGGTATCTGGGCAACCGAGAGGTCCGAGCCCAACAGCCGCGACAGACGCAGTTGCCTTCTCCAGGCGACCTATCGCGCGCGTTCATAAATGTCGCAAAGCAGATCAAGGCGGCAGTTGTGAACGTAGACGTGGTGGAGAAGGCGAAAACTTCTAGAGGGCGCCGGTTCGAAGTAGTTCCGCCGGAAATGCCGGGTTTTCCATTCGGCAGTGTTCCCCGCCGCCGCGAAGGGACGGGCTCGGGGGTGATCATCAGCCCGGATGGCTACATCCTCACCAATAACCATGTTGCGGGAGACGCCGACGAAATAAAGGTGAAGCTTGCCGATGGCCGTGAACTCAAGGCTACGAGAGTGGGAGTCGATTCGGAGACAGATCTCGCCGTCATAAAGGTTGAGGCCCACGATCTTCCCTTCGCCAGGCTCGGCGATTCGGATAAGCTCGAGCAGGGCGAGTGGGTGATTGCGATAGGCAGCCCCTTTGGCCTCCAACAGACTATGACCGCGGGAATAGTGTCGGCAACCGGACGCGACCTGAGGACGGGACAATACGACAACTACATTCAGACCGACGCCTCCATAAACCCGGGTAATTCCGGAGGGCCCCTGGTGAACATGGAGGGCGAGGTTGTTGGCATAAATGCGCTGATCTACTCACAGACCGGCTCGAATTCCGGGATCGGGTTCTCTATTCCCTCGAATCTTGCCAGCAAGGTCTACTCTCAGCTTGTCAAAAACGGCAAGGTCACTCGCGGCTACCTTGGCGTCAGCTTGAAGCCTGTAACTCCCAGCCTGGCCAATGCGGTTGGCTTTGCGGGTACTGAGGGGGCAGTTGTGGATGATCTGGCCGGAGATGCTGCGCCAGCGGCGAAGGCCGGCTTGCGCAGCGGAGACGTGATCGTGGAGTTCGACGGCAAGCCCGTGAAGTCCGCTAAGCAGTTGACCGAAATCGTAGCCGACACCCCTGTGGGAAAGGTCACGCAGCTTAAGTATGTGCGAGACGGACGAGCTCAGACTGCGACTATCAGCCTGGCCGAACGGCCTATGCAAGGGAGCGCCCCGGTTCCCCAACCCGAAGGCGAAGATGATCCTGGAATAGGTAAGCTCGGGATAAGAGCGTCGACTGTGAACCCAGAGGTCGCTCGCGAGTTGAAACTGAAGACTCCTAACGGCGCGGTGATCGAGAGTGTTCAGCCCGACAGCCCCGCGGCGGACGCCGGACTGCGGCGCGGGGATGTTATTCACCGTATCAACAGGGAGCAGATCACAAACAGCGCCCAGTTCTCACGTGCGCTGGCGGCCGTCAGGGGTGATAAGGAAATAGTGCTTCAAATCGAGCGAGACGGTAAGCTGGCTTTTGTTACCGTGACTCCGGACTAGCAGGTTCAACGTCACGTAGCATACGGCAGACTTCGAGGGGCGGCTATCCGGATAGCCGCCCCTTTTGCGCCACCCCCACACTCCCGCACTCCCACCCTCCCATACTCCCACCCTCCCATACTCCCCCACTCCCATACTCCGAGCTTCTTGTGGTATATTCTAAGCTCTTGCAGCAGCCGTCCGCTAATCTGAGTTATGATCTCGCTAGAACGTGAAAAGCTTCTTTCAGAGCTGGAACAAAAGGTAGGATACTCCTTTCGTTCCCGAGCGCTGTTAGATCGCGCACTCACCCATCGCTCATTCGCCAATGAGCATGCGGGCGAGAATTGTCAGCACAATGAAGCCCTCGAGTTCCTGGGCGACTCGGTGCTCGGTCTGGTCGTGAGCGCGTGGTTGCTCGAGCGCTTTCCGGACATTTCAGAAGGCAAGCTGTCAAAGATGAAGGCCTATCTGGTAAGCGAATCAAGTCTGGTCGATCTGGCCGAGACGTTGGATTTGGGGCGCTACATCCTGCTCAACCGCGGAGAAGAGAAGACCGGCGGCCGGCGAAAACACGCGCTTTTGGCCGACTCCTACGAGGCGTTGATTGGAGTGCTCTACATCGACGGCGGTATCGTCGTCGCTCAACGGTTCCTCTGCCGCGAGATGCGGGACAAAGTCCTGTTGATGGACCCGAGTTCAATGATTGGCGCCGACTACAAGTCCGCTTTGCAGGAGCGGCTGCAAGCGGTCGGCGCTCCGGTTCCAGACTATGTCGTGGTCGAAGCGCTCGGCCCTGATCACCGCCGCACGTTCCGGGTCGAGCTTCGAGTGGCCGGACGCGCGCTTGCCCTGGGTGAAGGAAGGACCATTAAGCTCGCCCAGCAGGAAGCCGCCCGCGCGGTCCTTGATGACCCGCGCGAACGGGACCTTGCCTGCTTGCTGACTACGCCACCAGCGGATCAGAGTGAAGGCGACTCGGTTGAAGGATCGAGCGCCGGGGAGTCTGCCGACCAGTCGGCATCCGAACAGATTGTCGCCGCGAACGCTCCGTTGTTTGATTCCGCAGACGAGGTCGGGATCTCAGCCGGCGATAGCAGTGAAAGTGAGGCCCGAGCACTCATCTCAACCGACGCGTAATATCCAACTAGACGAAGCGATTTGGTAAACAACGTTATGAGCGAGAATGTTAACTTGCCGGCGCCCGAACAATCGACCCAGACTTTCGCGCCTGAGGTTCGCGAGATAGACCCCGTGCGGATGCAGGAGACTGGCCGCGAAGAGCCCGCTGAAATCACATTCAAGAAGAGCATCATTCGTGAGTATGTCGAGTCCGCCGTAGTCACGCTCATTATGGCGCTCTTCGGTATGACCTTCATCGTGCAGGCGGTGAAGGTGCCGACCGGCTCTATGAAGAACACCATCTGGGTTCAGGATCACCTGCTGGTCAACAAGTTTGTGTTCGGTTCGAACGACGGAGTCGATCTTCCGCTGTTCCCCTCGCGCTCAATCCGGCGCGGCGACATCATAGTCTTCAAGTACCCACCCGGTCCCGAGACCAACTACGTCAAGCGGGTGATTGGCTTGCCGGGTGAGACGATTGAGTACGACAGCGCTAAGAACCAGGTCTACATCGACGGCCAGGTGTTGCCGGAACGTCGAGTGTACGTGAAGGACGACCCGCCAGACACCCCCAATCTGGAGCCTGCGCCCGGCACCGAAGAGGCTGCTCCCGAAGGCGCGCAATGGACTGCTTACTATTTCGAGGGGCGAGACGAACGAGTGTTCACTTCTATCCATAACTCAGATCTCAAGTATGCCGTTAGACAGCCATTCAGGGTGCCGGTGAAGGGCGACCCGGTGCCGGATGAGATCAAGGGCGATCCCGATCTGCGGCGAGTGTACGACAGCGACAACGACGGGCTGTACGACAGCGATCAGTACTTCTGTATGGGCGACAATCGCGACAACAGCCAGGACAGTCGATACTGGGGAACGGTCCCTCGCGCGAACATAGTGGGGCG
>JBGPFL010000187.1:0-7702 GCA_041483295.1 Blastocatellia bacterium
CGATCTCCGTGTTAACCAGAGAGGGATCACCATCAAACAGGGCGAATTCACCTAGCGCAAGCGCGCGACCAAGCGCGGTTTGGAGGCTGGAGTATTCGCCTTCCGCTCCCCCGCCGAGGAAGCGACCGAGCCGAAACTGGTTCTTGACCTTGGCCAGTTCCTCAACACCGACGCCGTCGGATTTCAAGCGGTCAAGCTCGGATTCGATTATGGCTTGGAGGGCATCCGATTTCACATCTGGCTTGTGAATTGAAAAGATCGCGATCTGACCGGGACCCCGCCTCTCCTCCAAGGTCCCCTGCACTTCCAGCGCGACTGCCTTCTCCTTCACAAGCTTTTGATAGAGGCGCGAACTCTCGCCGCCGCAGAGGATCGAATTCAGCAAGGCGATGGGGTAGAAGTCGGGCGATCGGCGCGCCGGAATTTTCCAGGCCATTGCGAGAGCGGGCATCTGAGCGTGCTGGTCTTCCACATCCGCCTTGCCTTTAGCGACCTCATCAGGTTCAGTAACGTCAGCCTTCGGCGGAGCCGGCTGCGACGGTATCGTTCCGAAATACTTGCGAACCAGGCTCTCGACCTTTGCCGGCTCCAGGTCGCCGGCGATAGAGAGCACGGCATTGTTAGGAGCGTAGTAGGTCTTGAAAAACTGGCGGACATCGGCGAGCGTCGCGGCATCCAGGTCTTCCATCGAGCCGATCGTTGGATGCGCGTTCGACCAATTGCTGAAGACCATTTCGTCCATCTTTTCCAGCGCAGGCCAGTACGCCTGATTGTCGACGCTCAGCCGCTTCTCTTCTTTGACCGCATCCTTCTGGTTCTTGAGGTTGGCGGGTGTGATTCGAAGCGAGCGCATTCGGTCGGACTCCAGCCAGAGGGCGAGCGCGAGCTGATTCGACGGAAGAAACTGATAGTAGTTAGTGAAGTCGACGTGCGTCGAGCCGTTGAGCACTCCGCCATTGTTTTCCACGTACTGAAAGTGTTGAGCTTTGGCGACATTTTCGGAGCCCTGAAACATCATGTGCTCGAACAGGTGGGCGAATCCGGAACGCCCCTTCACCTCGTTACGGGAACCTACGTCGTAGTAAACGGCGACTGCAACAACCGGAGCCGAGTGGTCTTCGGAGAGGACGACTCGCAAGCCGTTGTCGAGTTTGAACTGAGTGAAAGGAACTTTGAAAGATTGTGCGGATGCCAGAGTCGCCGAGGCAATTAACACCGTCAGCAACAGGTTTCTCAGACTTCGCTTCGCAGTTATCATCATTGACAGTTTCCCTATGGCACGAAGATCGACCTTCGTTGCCGAGCAATCTTCACGATTCTCACGTCAACTAATCAACTTGACCGGATATTCCGAAAAGACGTGATCGGCGCTGACCAGAATTGCGTCCTCGGCGATCGCTTGCGCAATCAATAGTCGGTCGAATGGGTCTTTGTGGTGAGCAGGCAACGCTTCGAGTCCCAGCACATGCGACAACTCGACAGCGAGCACTTGCAGGTTGTTAGTCTGTCGCTGGCTCTCGACCAAAGGGAGTAACCCGGTGCTGAGTTTCAGCTTGCCGAGCTGAATCTTGATCTGCATCTCCCAGACGCTTGCGACGCTCAGGAGGAGGATCGTCGATTCTTCTTGACACGCTTCGAGTGCCGCCGGTGAGAGCTTCCCTGGTTCGCTGGCCCACCAGATGAAAGCGTGAGTATCGAGCAGTAGCTTCATTTAAGTCCGGTCCAAAACTCGTCGGGCAAAGGCTCGTCAAAATCTTCGCTGACCCAGATCTCACCTTTGTTCAATCCGGCAATGCGGCTCCCTTGAGGAGCCGCCAATGCTACCAACCTCGCCACCGGCTTGTCTTGTTCGGTGATGGTCACTTCTTCGCCTCGCATCGCCATCGAGACTAGCTCAGTCAGCCGCCTCTTGGCTTCATCTATGTCTATTAATGTGCTGGCCATATTCCCCTCCGGTCCTTAAGAAGTCTACTGATCTTACAGCCCACTCTCAATCGGGAATGACGCGTAATCTCCTCCCAACTCCCTCGAAGGCTTCGAGGGCGCGGTCCAGGTCCTCGCGAGTATGCGCAGCCGAGATCTGCGCTCGCAGTCTCGCTTCCCCCTTCGGCACCACTGGGTACCAGAGCCCCTTGATGTAGACGCCTTCGCCGAGAAGCTCGCGACTCATGTCTTGAGCGAGCGCGGCTTCGCCAAGCATAATCGGCACAATCGCGTGTCGGCCTTCGATGATCTTGAATCCCAGGCGTACTATCTCGCTTCGGAAGTATGCGGTGTTATCGTGCAGCCGCGCCACTATGGAAGCGTCGTTCTCAATCAGGTTGATCGCTTCGATTGATCCCATCACCACCGAGGGGGGCACCGTGTTTGAAAACGTGTAGGGCCGCGACTTCTGGCGCAGGAATTCAATCAGCGGTTTTCGCCCAGCGATGAATCCTCCTGATGCCCCTCCAAGCGCCTTGCCAAACGTTCCGGTGATGACATCTATCTGGCCGTGGATGCCCAGTTCCTCGGGCGTGCCTCGGCCCGTCTTGCCCAACACGCCGGTGGCATGAGACTCGTCGACGAACAGCAACGCGCCGTGCTCGCGCGCAATCTTCACAAGCTCCGGGAGCGGCGCGAGCAGTCCCTCCATGGAGAAGACTCCGTCAGTAGCTATGATCTTGATCCTATAGTTTTTGTCACGATCCTCTTCGAGCATCTCAGCGAGCTGTTTGACATCGCCGTTGCTATACAATCGTGAAACCGTCTGTTTGGCAATGGCGCGGCACAAGCGGACGCCGTCGATGATGCTGGCGTGATTGAGTTGATCGCTGTAGATCACGTCCTGATAGTTCTGCTGCCCGAAGTCGTTCGCGACCAACGCGGAAAAGAACGCTTCATTGGCGGCGAAGCACGACGAATGGAGAATGGCCGCCTCGCAACCGAGGAAGCTTGCGATGCGGCGTTCGAGCTCGAAGTGAATGGGATCGGTCCCGCAAAGGAAACGAACTGATGCCAGACCGTATCCCCATCGATCCAGCGCCCTGTGAGCGGCCTCTTTGATGCTGGGATGGTTGGACAGCCCGAGGTAGTTGTTGGACGCAAGCATCACGGCGTCGCGGCCTTCGACCTTTACCCGGCCTCCCTGTTCACTCTCGAGCGGCACCTCGTACTTGAAGGTCTTCGCTTCCTTAAGCTTTATCAACTCGTCGTCGAGGGTCGAGTAGAGTTCTCCTGGATTCATTCATCCTCCGTTTGCCGGCAGCGCACATGTTTCTTTGAGTCACCATACACGCTAAAACGCCACTCGAGTATAGGGCGCCGGTCTCAGGGCGCGAGCAACAGTTTGACAGCTTCATGCATGCGGACAAGCTCGAACCCGCGCTCGAAATCTGAGAGCGGCACAATGTCGCTCGCGATGAGCCTCTCGAGCTTGGCCTTCAATCCTGCCTTCTCCGACGCCAGCAGGTCGAGCATCGCAAACCAGGTGTCGAACATGCGCCTCCCGAAGATGCCGCGTATCGTCACTCCCTTCCAAACGGCGTACTTGCCGAAGTCAAACGAGCGCAGCGGCCGCGCCGGTATCCCAAGCAGGAGAATCTGCCCGCCGTTCTTCACCATCGCTCCGGCGTCGTTGTAGGCACCTTCTGCGCCGCTCATCTCCAAAACGACGTCGATTCCTCCGCCGTGCTCGCCTCGCACACGCTCGAACAACTCTGCCTTCTGGCCGGGCGCAGCCTCCTCGTTAGTGTCGAAACAGAAGTCGGCTCCCATCTCGCGCGCCGTAGCAAATCGGCTTGAAAGGCGAGCCGCATCAAAGCCGCCCGTGGGATTCGAGAAGTCGGTTATGTAGACTCGGGTCGCTCCGAGCGTGCGCGCCACCGCGGTAGCCATCAGTCCCTGTGCGCCGCAGCCCAGAACCCCGACAGTCTTGCCGGCTACGTCGCCCTCCATCACCGTGTGCACCGCGTTGCCGAGCGCATCCAGAAAGGCGCCGAAGCGAGGAGGGATGATCGCGCGGCCGCCGAAGCGCTCGAGATTGATCAGGTTGCCCGAAGGCACGACCACGTACTGGGCAAATGCCCCGTCGAGGTGAACGCCCTTGACTCGGATGTTCTTACAGATGTGGCGCTGACCCGTCTGACATTGCTGGCAGTAACCGCAACTGATATGCATTTCGCCGGTCGCGTAGTCCCCAACGCGAGCCAGCCCCGGATCGACGTCTTCGCCGACCTCGGCCACCTCCCCGCAGAACTCGTGCCCGACTACGATCGGCCGGTACCTGGTAACATCGCCGCCGTTATAGGCGAGCATTTCGTCGCGCATCCCGGGACGAGATGTGATCTGGTAGATGCTTTGATCGGTCCCACATATGGACGCGACCTCGACGCGGATCTTTACGTCGGAGTGTCCCACCCGAGGCTCTGGTTCGTTCTCCACAAGCTGCAGACCGTCCTCGGTGAGACTGGCTTTCTTTAGTGCCTGCATTCCTTCTCCTGATCACTTCGCCACTAGGGGCAGTTACACCAGCAGGTGATCGCCCTTGTCTGATAACTTACTCTGAGTTCCTGATGATCTCAGAAGCCGCGCGGCGCAGACGGTCCATTACCGCCGCGCCCTCGCCCTTGTCGCTTATCCCCTGCACCACAACCAACTGCGCCCCCTGGTCCTCCAACTCCCGAAGCGCGGCATATATGGAGTGCGCATAGTCTCGGGCGTCGTTTCGCAGGATGACCGCTTGGAGCCGCGGGTCATCCAAGCCTGCCGGGGAGTGTCCTATGAAGCCCACTTTGCCGTGCTTGAGATGTCTTTTCAGGATCTCTCCGAGCGAGTGCGGTGTGGTTTGTTCGATGAGAATCACAGGGACGCGCGGGGTGTAATGGCGGTGGCGCGTGCCGGGCGAGCGCTTCAACTCTTCCTCGGACCGAGCGATCTCGACCTGCCCGACAGACTCTGCCAACTGCTCGCGTGTTATCCACCCTGGCCTGAGGATCAGCGGCGGGTCCGTCGTCACGTCCAGTACCGTTGATTCGATGCCGATGTTCGTTGTTCCGCCGTCGAGGATCATGTCGATTCGCCCGTCGAGGTCGCTGAACACGTGCGCCGCGGTTGTAGGGCTAGGCCGCCCTGAAGTGTTCCCGCTCGGCGCTGCCACAGGCGTGCCCGCCGAGCTAATGAGGTCGAGCGCAATCCTGCAACCGGGCATTCTAACAGCAACCGTATCCAGTCCGGAGGAGACAGAAGCGGCAACCTTGGAGTTTCGAGCGAGCACCAGCGTCAGGGGACCGGGCCAAAATCGCTCGGCCAGGAGCCTTGCCTTCTCGCTCAACCTCCCGACTGCCGTTCCGAGCATCTCGGTGCTACATACATGAACGATGAGCGGGTTGTCGGCAGGTCGCCCCTTGGCTTCAAAAATCCTCTGCACCGCGGCTTCGTTCATCGCATCAGCGCCCAGTCCGTACACCGTCTCGGTTGGGAAAGCCACGAGTCCGCCGTTTCGTATGATAGACGCCGCTGATTCAATCAAGTCACTGTCCGGCCATTCAGGGTCCAGTCGAACAAGTACGGTCATGAATGTCCTGTCGCAACCACCGGATGCAATTAAAATGGGACTAATCCGATAATAACCTGTAAGGGCGGGCCTCCGTGGCCGCCCCTGAGTCAAGCACCATGCACTGTCAGGGGCGGGCACGGAGGCCCGCCCATACAGGTTCCTCGTCCAGTTTCAATTGCACCCGCAGCCACCCTTCACGCGGAGCAAACACAGTTCAGGAAAAGGTCGGGCATAGCGCGCAACGAGAGCACCAGGACGGATGGTCGAACTCTTAACAGTTCTTTCTCCGCTTGTTGATCGGGGCCGTCGAGGGTAAACACCGTTCCCGGCAGCCTCTTCAGTAGTTGAAGTCGGCTTCGCCCCTCACGCGAGCAATGAACTCGTCGAGCGGAACAGGTCCCTCATCGCCCTTCTCTCGCGACCGGACGGCTACCGCGCCGGACTCTGCTTCCTTGACGCCCACTACCAGCATATAGGGCGCCTTCTCGAGCTGGGCATCGCGAATCTTCGCGCCGATCTTGTCGTCGCGCACGTCCAGCTCGACACGCAAGTCGTACTCAATCAGGCGCTCGTAGACTTGTCGCGCGTAGTCTGCGGCCTTCTCTGAAATCGAAAGCACCTTGATCTGAACCGGCGCAAGCCATACCGGGAACGCGCCTGCGTAGTGTTCGATCAGTATTCCGATGAAGCGTTCGAGGGAACCATAGATGGCTCGATGTACCACCACCGGGACCGACTCGGCGTTGTGCTCATTGACGTAGGTCAGGCCGAAGTTACGGGGAAGCTGGAAGTCCAACTGAATGGTGGCAAGCTGGTGTTCGCGCTTTAGCGAGTCCTGGACCATCTGGTCGATCTTCGGCCCGTAGAAGGTGGCCTCACCCCTGGCGATCGTGTATTCCAGGTTATTGGCCTCGAGAGCGGCCCCCAGTGCCGCTTCCGCGCCATTCCATACTTCAATGTCGCCCATGAACTTCTGCTCATTGCGCGTGCTGAGCACGAACCGATAGGACATGCCGAACGCCTTGTAGACCCGGTCTACCAACCCCAACAGCCGGGTGAACTCGTCGCCGATCTGGTCTTCGGTGATGAAGATATGCGCATCGTCCTGCTGAAACTGCCGGACGCGCGTGAGCCCCGCAAGTGCCCCGGCCCGTTCATTGCGGTGAAGCACGCTCTGCTCCGCCATACGCAAGGGCAGCTCACGGTAGCTGCGGCGCCGCGAACCAAAGATCAACATTTGCGCGGGACAGTTCATCGGTTTTGCCGCGTAGGTCCTCTCGTCATCCTGAAAGATGAACATGTCCTCGCGGAAGTGCGTCCAGTGGCCCGAGGTCTTAAACAGTTCCGAACTGGCGATCAGGGGCCCCTTCACCTCGACGTAGCCATTACGAGAGAGCAACTTTCGCATCTTCTCCTGAAGGGTGTGATAGATGACTGTGCCCTTTGGGAGCCAGAAGGTAGCGCCGGGGGCCCACTCGTGCATCATGAACAGGTCAAGCTCGCGTCCCACCTTGCGATGATCCCGCCGCTTGGCTTCTTCAACATTGTGCAGATGCTCCTCAAGCTCGTCTTTGGTCGGCCACACAGTGCCGTAGATGCGCTGAAGCATCGGATTGTGTTCGTTGCCGCGCCAGTACGCGCCTGCAATCGAGGTGAGCTTGAAGTGCTTACATTGACTGGTGCGGCGAACGTGGGGCCCGGCGCACAGGTCCGTGAAGTCACCGATCATGTAGGTCGAGACCGTCTCACCGGGGATACCCTCGATCAGTTCAAGCTTGAACGTCTGATCGCGAGAGCCGAAGAACTCGATGGCCTTCTCCTTGTCCCAGGTCTCCTGATGGAATTCGAAGGCGCTCTTGGAAATTTCGCGCATTCGTCGCTCGATCTCCTCCAAATCTTCAGGCGTGAGTGGCCGCGACAGTTGCATGTCGTAATAGAAGCCGTTCTTGATCGGGGGACCGATTCCGAACTTCGCTTCCGGGAAAATCTGCTGGACTGCCGCAGCCATTACGTGCGAGGCGGAGTGCTTGAGGCAATACATCTGATAGTCGCGCTCCGATGGGAAGTCCTTCACCCCGAGCGCTATATCTTGATCGCTGTGAACCTCGTCGCCCATCTCGGGTCTCCAATCGTTAGAGCAGAGTCATGATCAGGCAGTTAAGCGAG
>JBGPFL010000188.1:0-7669 GCA_041483295.1 Blastocatellia bacterium
CATTAGGAAGTAGAGCAACTCTCGATGGGCCCAAAGGTCAGGAAGGTTCAACGGCGTCCAGGACTTGCTGGCTTCGAGGGTGACGAGAGGTTTGTCGGGCAGAACGTAAGAGAGAAGCTGCGCCTCCACCAAGTCGCCCGGCGCGCCGCCCAGAGTGCTGGTAGCGGCTTCTTTCTCGGTTGCTTTTTCACCGCTCGCTGGATTCATCACTATCTTTGCAGTCCTTCGCTCGTTCGCCACCAGCAGTAAGCAGGTCGCTGGCTCGGGAGTCGCTCCAGGCATCACACTGAACTGGAAGTTGCGGCGGGGCCTCGTCGACTTCACTCAACTCGGTCCAAATGCTCTCACGTGCGAGTTGTTGAGTCTAATTCGCTCTGTCGGAGGTTGTCAAACACCGGGTGGGAATGCGAAATGCGAAATGCGAAATGCGAAATTGGGAGCCTCCTGAAACCTGCTGCATTCCGCATTTCGCATTTCGCATTTCGCATTTCGCATTTCGCATTTCGCATTCCGCATTCCGCAATCCCTAACACCCCTTGTCGAGCGTTGAGGTCAGCCAGGCCGTGATCTCACGTAGCGCTTCCGCCCTCACCTCGTGCCCCATGGGATACTCACGATAGGTAAGAGGCACACCCAGTTTCTCCAACTGATCACGACACGCTCGGCCATTGAAAACGGGCAGCAAGTCATCGTAGGCGCCGTGGCTTACAAAGATCTCGAGGTTCCGGATCTCTTCCAGAGACCCCGCATTCGAAACTGCCTGTTCAGCAAGGCGCCCGCTCATAGCGACAACTCTAGCCACCTTGTCGGGTCGGGTCAGCGCTACACTCAGGCTCATCATCGCTCCCTGGCTGAATCCCATGAGGTACACACACCGACGGTCGACGCCGTACGCTTCGACCACCTCGTCAATGAATTGCACCAGCAACAGTCTGCTGGCCTCGGCCTGACCGAGGTCGGGCACGATGCCGCCTTCGGCGGTGAACTCGATGTTGAACCAGGCATACCCGCCCTCCATGATCTCGATAGGCGCCCGAGCGCTGACGACAAAGAAGCGGGGATCGAGATGCGGTCCCATGCTGAACAGATCGTGCTCATTGCTTCCGATGCCGTGCAGCAGAAGCAGCAGAGGCGGCTCGGCCGCCGCGACCTCTCGAGGCTTTCGAACGAGGTGGGCGAGAGAGAACCTGTGATCAATCATAAGGCGCATTCTCGCTCAATCCTTGAATGATCTTCAACCTCCGTTCGATGATGAGCCGAGCGTTACCGCCATATCACCGCCGTTACACACCAGAGTTCGAGGCAGAGCTCAAGTCTTTTTCCTGCACAACCAGTAAAATGAAACCTTGCCGGGTAGCGCGACGTTTAGGATGGCGTAACTGACAAACGGACTCTAACCGGTTACAGATGGGCGCTGTTCTAGAGGGACTGACGCCACTGTTCACCGGTTGCGGGCCCGATTCACGGGTCATCGGTGTAGAGATCCGACCTGCGTTGTGACTTAGACGAAAGGAGAATGCTCAATGAGTGAGATCGCAAACATTGTCGACGAGGCGAAAAGGGCTTACGAGGGAAACGCCTGGCACGGCCCCGCGCTGACGGAACTTCTCTCAGACGTATCAGCCGATCAAGCTGCCGCCACGCCCGTGCCCGCGGCACATAGTATTTGGGAGATCGTGTTGCACATAGCAGGCTGGCAGTCCGTTGCCTCCCACAGGCTGAAGGGAGAGGCGGTAGCCGAGCCCAGGGAGGGCGATTGGCCGCCGGTCAACGACAAAGGCGCTGAGTCATGGGAGAAGGCGCTTGCGAGACTTGACAGCGCACAAGAGGAACTGATGAGGCAGATCTCGCGGCTGCCCGAGTCAGCCCTGCAACAGACCGCGGCCGGAACTGATTACTCCGTCTACTTCATGTTGCACGGTGTCATTCAGCATACGCTGTATCATGCCGGGCAGATCGCACTGCTCAAGAAAGCTTGAGTTTTTCTCAGCGTGCCTCTGCATCCTCCGCGTTGGTGGCCTGCCTTGAAGATGGTCTACCGGAGAGGATGCAGAGAACCGCAGAGAGTTTGCTTGCGGCTACCTGCTGGTTACTGGCTACTGGCTACATCATCTCAATTCTCTTAAGCTCCTTCACAGTGCTTCGCTGTCATAGCGTCAGATCGCGATACTATCGAAAGTTCGCAGCCCGTCCGTAGACCGATTGAGCGACTGCCGCTGGTCACAGGTCAGCACCGGAGGATTGAAAATGGCCGGATACATCATTGTCGATGTGCAGATAACCGATCCCGTTGCGTATGAGCGCTATAAGGCCTCAGTCCCGGCCACGCTTATCGCGTTTGGCGGCAAATTTCTCGTTCGGGGCGGGCGCGCCGAAACACTGGAAGGCGAATGGGAGCCGAACCGCATTGTCGTGCTCGAGTTCGAGAGCGCGGCAAAAGCGAAGGAGTGGTGGGCCTCGCAGGACTACACAGCGCCAAAACTGCTCCGGCAGAGCGCGTCTGTGACCAAAATGATCGTCGTCGAAGGAGCATAGCAGTATGCGGAGACACTGCCTTCTTACGATTAACACACCAGGACACGAAGGGGCACGACGAGTGCTTTGCTACGCAGAGGCGCGCAGAGGCCCGGCTGCTCCGTAAATTCTAAGATTCGAACCTGAACTCGTACCCATCTCGCCCGGGCTTCCAAAAACACGCGGCGACAGGCAACGCACACCCTTCCTCATTCCTCAAAGCACCGGAACCTGAGCTTTATTTCCAATTCGACCGCTCAAACTCGGAGGTAGAGACAGATGCGCCATCAGACCCACACAAAGACAGGACCCTTGATGTTCGCTGTAATCATCTTGATTGCGCTTGGAGGATCAGCGCGCACTCGAGCGCAGGAGCTTCAGCTGGGCATCGACTTCAATACCGTGATCCCCCAAAGCGAGTTCAAACAAAACGTGAAGAACAATGGCTTTGGCGTCAGCGGTAACTTTCTTGTTGGACTCGGTAAGAGCCCGCTCCTGGCCGGGGTAGATCTCGGGTTCGCCACTTATGGCCATGAGACGCGGAAGGTGCCTCTCAGCGGCAGCATTCCGGACATCACCGTCGACGTGGACACAGACAACAACATTGTTCTCACTCATTTCGTGCTGCGTGCACAACCACGTCACGGCGCAGTCCGCCCGTATGTCGACGGGCTCGTTGGATTCAAGTACTTGTTTACCAAGACAACGGTTCAGAGCAACACGAGTAGTGAGGCGCTCGCATCGACGAATAACCTGAGCGACTTTGCTTTCAGCTATGGACTGGGTGGCGGAGTTCAAAGCCGCTTAGCGAGACTTGGCCGCAGCAGAGAGCTCTTGTTCGACGCCAAGGCGCGCTACTTGTGGGGATCGCAGGCGCGATATCTGAAAGAAGGCTCCATCCAGCGTGTCGGTGGAGCGGCGATATTCGACGTACTGTCCTCGCGCACGAATGTGGTTACGTTACAATTCGGAGTGGGCGTGAGATTCTAGAAATCAGCGCTCAGGACCTGCACGGGCGCCAGCAAGGGCGCCCTGTCTGCCATTAGCCCTCCGAAAGACGGGAAAGAGCACGAGGACTGTTGGTTTCAGCCTAGCTCGCCCCGTTCCGTCGGTGCCTCTGTCGGTAGGGCAGCTCAGAGCTATGGAGAGGGGCGCAATTCGACTTCGGCTGTGTAACCATCCGTGTTAAACATCGTCTCCAGAAATCGCTTTGCACTCTGATTTGCGTGCTCTGTAAGCTTCAACTCCTTGCTGCTGTTCTCGAGCTGCTCGCGAGCAAGCTTAAAAATCTTATCGCGATCAGCCGGCTCAAAGGAGTTCCAAAGGCCGCGCTGCTCGTCATAGGTCTTCAGCTCCGTGATCTCAATCGCGAGAATTGTGGCTTGGGGCAAGGTGATCGTGATACGCCGGGTTTTATCATCTACATTCACCTCCGCGCCCCCTTCGAGGTTGATGCCCGCGAGAATCTTGCCTGTTACCACCACCAGCGAGCGCTTCGTTGAGCCATACCAGCTATCCTCGTAAATCACGACATCGCGCATGGTCGATTCACTCGACACAAGCTTCGCCACTGCCTCCACTTTCTCGACGACTACCGACTGGCTAACAGTCGTCTTGCTAAATTGGCCGAGAAAGGCAGAGGTTTGTGATATACGCTGCCTGACCGCAATCGCCAACCCCACTATCAGAGCTATCAGCAACAACATCAGCCACAACAGGCGGCGTGATCTCTTCGCGATCTCTTGGTTTGCTTCCGTCACGATGAATTTGATATTACAGCAAAATCAGGTATCGCGCTGCTTGAGAAACGCTCGGCTGTCGGTGACGGATCTGGTTAGAAGTGAGACTTAAGAGGAGTCGCGGCGAATCTGCCGAGTGGCACGACCTCAGATTAGTCTTGTCAATTCGTGGAATTCGTGTGATTCGTGGCCGCACCTTGCCGCAGCACGCGAGGCTCGACTCTCATCTGCCCGCCGATTTCCTGGAGAGTTCACGGGGCAGAGTCTGCTGCAAATTTGCCAACGCATATGCCAGCACGGCCATTGCGGCGGCGTTTTCGGCAAGAGCGTGTGTTTCCACTTTATCGAAGGTATCAGCCGCCGTGTGATGATAGTTGAAGTAGGTGCGCCCATCCTGCCAGAGCCCAAAGGCCGGAACGCCCGCGGCTGAAAGCGGCGATATGTCCGTTTGTTCACATTCGCCCAGTTTCATGAGCGTGGCCCCTGAAGGCTCCAGGACTGATGACACCTGAGCGAGCATCGGGAGTATCCCGGCGTCTCCTGTCGCCACGAACCCTAACGGATGCCCCGCTCCGTGGTCGCTCTCGATGGCGGCAATGTGATTTACAATGTCCGAAGCGTGGTCCTGAGCATAGGTTCGAGCGCCGACTACCCCGTTCTCTTCGTTCATCCAGGCTATCAAGCGAATGGTGCGCTTTGGCCGCAGCCCGAGCTGTTTGAGCAGTTGGATGGTTTGCATCGCAATAACGACGCCCGCGCCGTCGTCAATTGCGCCGGTGCCAAGATCCCACGAATCGAGATGGCCGGAGACGATAACCAGTTGCTCGGGGTGGTCTGTGCCTTTGAAATCTGCAATGACATTGTAGCTGGGAGCATCGGGCAGCGTTTGCGGAGTTAGCGTGATATGGATACGCACCTTGCCCTCGGAGGTGAGGCGCGCAATCAAGTCCGCATCTTCCGATGTAACGGCGGCTGCCGGAATTTTGGGTGCGCCTTCGGCGTAGCGCAGCGCGCCCGTGTGGGGTAGGCGGTAGTCGGCGCCGCCGACCGAACGAACGAGGGCGGCGATCGCTCCGAGACGTGCCGCCTCGCTCGGACCCGCTGCCCGATAGATGACAGCCTGCCCGTACGCTTCCATCGCGAATCCCTGCGCGGCCATTTGCTTGTCGAAGCGGGCGTTGAACAGAACGATCTTACCCGCCACTCTCTCACGTCCAAGCGGGGCGAGTTCATCGAAATTCTTAACGACGATCACTTCAGCAGTGAGACCCTCGGATGGGGTCGCCACGCTTCCTCCCAGCGCCGTCAGCACGACCTTCTGCGGAGTGTTCGGAGCCTGCCCTGTATACTCCACGAGGGCCGCTGTCTCTTCGCCGCGCACCCAATGCGGGACCATAAGCTTTTCGAGTTGAACGTCGGCGCCAAGCCGCTTCATTTGATCGGCTACGTACTCGACGGCTTTCTGCGCTTGCGGAGACCCGCTCAGACGCGGGCCTATGTTATTCGAGAGATGCGAAAGCTGGCGATAGGCGTAATCACTCTCGAGAGCAGCCCGTTGTATTTTCTGCAACTCGGCCAGCGTCTCGGGCGAGAAAGGAGCCGGCGTATTCTTGTTCTCCTGCCGCGCGGCGAGCGTAACGCTCATCAGGAGCGATAGGGCTACCAGGCTGCAGACAAGGCGAGAAGGCCGCCACCTGTGACTAACTCGCTCGATTGCCGCTTCGCCCAGTCTCCGCATCGAGAAGGAGAGACTCACACGCCCTGGCTCGAACGCGCGCCACGGATGCGCACTGACTCTTTCGTTTGTCTGCCTTTTTCCGCTAACCATCGATTACGTCTCCTGACTGATAATGATCTCTTCATAATGCACGACAACTGGCGCCTGACATCTGGCACCTGAAACCTGCTGCGATGGCTGCCGCGACTAACAGCAAAAGTTCGGAGTTCTTGAAACGCCAGTGGAGAACCACGCTCAAGCTTGCAATTATCGCAGTGGGAATCTTCAGACGCAAAAGGTGCGAGCGAGATCGGCGAGCGCATTGCGGCAGGCGAGCACCTCGTCCACCAGCACATACTCTTCTATTCCGTGAAGACCGGCTCCCCCGGGTCCGAAGACCACCGACGGAATGCCCGCGTTGCCCAGAATCGCTGCGTCAGTCCAGAAGGTCATTCCCGTGAGCTTGGTGGCGAGCCCAGCGCGAGCCACTGTGGCTTCGAGCGCGCAAGGCAGCTCGTGTTCAGCGGGGATCTCGTACGGAGGTCGCCCAAATAGGAGAGTGGCCTTAGCTTCAAACTCAGGGTCTTCCCTCTTCAGCGCCTCCAGAATCTGTTCCACTTCCTTCAAAGCGGTTTCGTCTGATTCACCGCTGACAGTTCGACGTTCCAGTTGCAGCGCGCAATGGTCAGGATATGTGCTGAGTTCCCGGCCGCCGCTAATTAAAGATGCGTGCAGCGACCCGGTTCCGAGCACGGGGTGTGGAGGCCGGGCTTGCAGCTCGCGGTCGAGCAGCTCCAGGCGAGAGAGCACTCGACCCATTCTGAGAATCGCGTCCCGTCCGTCTCTCGCTCGGCTACCGTGCGCGGCCCGCCCTTCCGTCGCAACCTCGACCCAGGAAAAGCCCTTGTGGCCAATGGCGACGATCATATCGGTTGGCTCCGTGACCACCGCCGCATCCGCCTTCCAGCGGCCAACCAGCGCTTCAGCACCCAGACTCGCGTATTCCTCATCGGCCACCGCAGCGAGAATGAGCCGGCCGGCGGGCAGGCCGCCCGAGATTGTGAGGGCGCGCGCCGCTCCCAGCATCGCGGCCAGCCCGCCTTTCATGTCCTGCGCTCCGCGGCCGTAGAGACGGCCGTCTCGTTGAACGGGATCGAACGGGGCATCCATTCCGACAACTCCAACGGTATCCATATGCCCGCAAAGCATGAGTGACCGGCCGGGCCGGCGACCTTCCAGTACACCAACTACATTGGGACGGCCCGGCGCAGCGTCGGTGATCTCAACATCAAGGCCGATGCCACGCATTTCGGCCGCCAGAGCGCTTGCGATTTCACTTTCGCCCGCGCCCCCGGGGACGAGCGATGGATTGACAGAATCGATCGCGACAAGATCGCGCAGCAACTCGATGGCAAAATCGGGCATGAGTTCCCCCTTCTTTATCGATCTTCACAGTAGACCAGTTTATACGGAATATTCTCGTTTGTCGTTTCTCGTTTCTCGTTTGTCGTTTGTCGTTTGTCGTTTCGCGTTTCGCGTTTCGCGTTTTTCCGTTCTCCTTCAAACGAGAAACGAGAAACGTCCCTTGACGCTCGCACACGTCGCGCAGTATTTTTGGGCGCGCCGCAGTGGAGGCACAGAACCGACCGTCACCTGGCACGCCGACCCCGTCTCAGCTACGCCGGAGGGGTCTCGCTGG